>CAYHTH010000126.1:0-2849 GCA_964359525.1 uncultured Methanosarcinales archaeon
ATGCATTTCTCTGCTGGAGTGTCCCAATTAAATTTCCTGGATTCGAAATATCCATTTTCCTTGAGAGCTTCCTGAAGGGGATTGTAGCGCAAAACTGAAATAACCTGGTTGCTTAATTCATTTACATCCCAAAAATCCACCTTAAGGCAGTGGTTTATAACTTCTGAAACTCCGCTTTGCTTCGAGACTATTGCCGCCGTCTTGTTTTTCATCGCCTCCAGGGCTGTAATTCCAAACGGCTCAGAAACGCTGGGCATTACATAAATGTCAGCAGTTTTGTACGCTTTTTCAACTTCTTCAGGATTCAGGAAGCCTGCAAACATTATTTTGCCTGAAATTCCAAGCTCTGCCGCTTTCTCAATTACAAAATGCTCCATGTCGCCAGTGCCTGCAATTATGAATTTTACATTTTTTTCATGCTCCAATATTTTTTTGGCGGCATAGACAAAATAATCCGGCCCTTTCTGGAGTGTAAGCCTTCCCAAAAACAGCACAATCTTGCCGCTTCCTTTAAGATGCATTTGCTCTTCACAGCAGTTCTGTGAGAAATCAACTGCATTATGCACGACTGCAATTTTTTCCGAAGGCACGCTGTAGTGCTTCATTATCCTGTCCTTGGTAAAATTGCTGACAGCAATAATCTTGTCCGCTTTATGCAGCCCCTTTCTTTCTAAATCATAAACATACTGGTTAACCATGTGGCCGCCGGTCCTGTCGTGCTCGGTTGAATGAACATGCAGCACCAATGGCTTGTTCTTTTTTCTTTTTGCCCTTATGCCTGCGCCGAATGTCATCCAGTCATGGCAGTGTATAACATCAAAATCTTCCTCTTCGGCAATTTTTTCTGCTGCAAGAGTGTACCTGTAGACTTCATCAAATAAGGTTAAGCCGTAAATTTTTGCAATCTTGCCGGACTTTTGCGATATATACCTAGAATAATTTTCTGAAGTCATATAAGGCCTTAGAGCTGATGGTATTTTTCTGATTTTAAGGTTTACAATTTCATTTGCAGACCTGAATTTTATAAAATCAGCATCAGTTATATCTGCAGCCGACGGCAATACAAAGGTTATTTCAACTCCTTTCCTGCTCAAACTTTTAGTTAATCCGTAACATGCAGTTCCCAAGCCACCGCTGCTCAATGGCGGGAATTCCCAGCCGAACATCAGGACTTTCATGTTGAGACACCGCCATTAACATCGACTAATTTCTTGTCTGAAATTTTCAGATTTTTGCCGTGATTTTTTCTCAGGTAATCTTTTCCAAAAGCGGTCAATTCAAAAATCCTGACGTAAGAAGAGCTGAACGCTTCCCTCACGAGGCTTTTTCCGAGAAGATGAACGAGATGATTGTCAACAGTTTTCCAATTAATCTGTGTCTCGCCTGCAATCTGGTTTATTGATTTCTGGCCGGATGCAAGCGACAAAAGAATGTAACTTCTTATCTCTATAAAAGTTCTTTTTTGGATAACACTAATTTCAACACCACCACTTTTAATATAACGATGCAACTAGTATAATACTAGGTTATGACTATTCTGGATAGAACATATATAAATAAGTTTTGATTGGAATCCCAATTTATAATTTTCAAACTTAGTAAATTAGAGTGCGGCTTTCTGGACATTTTTCCTTTCAAGTAGTATCAAAGATTTATATAGATACAACCAAATAGTTTTATTATGGACAGAAAGGCCGATGTTTTATTTGAAATCTCATGGGAAGTGTGCAATAAAGTCGGCGGAATATACACCGTTGTAAAGTCAAAGTCCGCAAAAATGATTGAGGTTTATCACGACAAATATTTTATGGTAGGCCCTTATTTTGCAGCAAAGGCAATGGGTGAATTCCAGGAAGAGCTGCCGAACGAGTTCTTTAAAGGATCATTTGAAGAGCTAAAGAAGGCAGGAATAATATGCCATTTTGGAAAATGGCTGATTGAAGGCTCGCCTTCTGTGATACTGATTGATTTCGTCAATTATAAAAACAGGATAAATGACATTAAAAAAGAGCTGTGGGACTGGTACAAAATAGATTCATTAAGGGCGCCGCAGGATTATGACGAGCCGGTGGTATGGGCTTATACAGTTGGAATGCTTCTTGAAAAAATATCCAAATACCACAGCAGCCAGAAGATAGCGGCCCACTTTCATGAGTGGCTTTCCGGAGCCGGGCTGCTTTACGTAAAAAAGAAAAATGCAAAAGTCGCAACTACTTTTACAACTCATGCTACTGTTCTTGGAAGGGCTCTTGCAAGCGCGCATGTTGACCTTTACAATTTGTGGGATAAAATGAATCCGGACGAGGAGGTCTATAAATACGGCGTAGAAGCCAAGCACCTTGTCGAGAAGAACTCGGCATGGTACGCTGACGTGTTTACCACAGTAAGCGAGATAACGGGAATGGAAGCATCATACCTGCTGAGAAAAAAGCCAGACAAACTGCTGCCGAACGGGCTGGACATCAGCAAGTTTCCGACATTTGAGGAGGTGATAATCAAGCACAAGCTCCAGCGCGACAGGATAAGGGAATTCATGCTGTATTATTTCTTCCCATACTACACTTTTGACCCGAAGGAGACCTTAATTTATTTTATCGCAGGAAGATACGAGTTTCACGACAAGGGAATAGACATTTACATCAGGGCGCTTGGGAAATTAAATGAGAAATTAAAGCAGGCCAAAAGCAAAAAGACAATAATCGCTTTTATCTGGGTGCCGGCAAATTTCAGGAACATAAAGCCCGAGCTTCTGGAAAACAAAACACTCTACCAGGATGTAAAGGATGCACTTGAAGAAACTCTTGACGACGTGGAGAAAAACGTGGTTTATTCTTTTGTTTCAGACAAAA
>CAYHTH010000127.1:0-2816 GCA_964359525.1 uncultured Methanosarcinales archaeon
ATTCTTATCTTGTCATCATAATAAATTAATAAAAAATTAATATGCGGGGGAAGGGATTCGAACCCTCGTACTCACTAAGAGACAGGATATCTGAATCCCATTTACAGATGGGTGTCTCCTTAAGTCCTGCGCATTTGACCAGGCTTTGCTCTAAGGATTCCAAAACTAATGCTTCGGAACTACCCCCGCAAATTGCCCGGCTTTTTTGAAATTGGTTGTATTAAACTTAAAAATCTTTCTCTTTCTTTCTGTCGAATATGAATAACATATAATGGTTTGCGGTTTTCTTTTATCATTGGTTTTTCAAAATAGGGTTCAAAGCCCAAATCTTGAAGCAATTTGGAAACTTGATTTAAACCAGAATTATTTGTTGAAAACATCCTAATACTCTTGCTAACTGTACCATCACCATCAAAGTAACCCCGAATAAATGCGATTTTAATTTTATTATTGGATTTGATAATAAATTCTGGGACTTTCCATCTAGTGTGCCCAAGCTCTGTGCACTTAATAATTTCTCCTATAATATATTTCTTACAGATATTTACTTTGTAATGCTTGGTAGGATTCGCGCTATAATCAAATTCTTTTAGAAGTAGTTTGCTGTAATGTGCTAAGAGCCTACTATCTTTGTTAGAAAATTCTATTCTTTCTGATTTATCGTTATTATAAAATCTTTTCTTACCTTTATCTTTTCCCCAATAACTTGAATAAGCTATGATATGAGAGCCTTCTGCACAGAGTAGGCCAATTATTTCTGCAAATTGCGGGTTTATTCTATTCATTTTAATCAACCTCCGAAGTTTTTTGTTTTACAAAGACTTTGGGACTAAATAAAAAGAGAATTTGAAGCGAAACTGCGTAATAGATTTTGTGGTTTAAAGCCAAAAATCTTAATTTGGCAGTTTTGCATATTCTCTTTTTCAGAATTAGTGGATTTCGAGCTTTATATATCTTAGGCGGAGATGTCCAGTGGTACCTTATTGAATTCTCAATTAAATTTTTTACTCATACTTAAATTTCTGCGTGTTGAAGAATGCCCGAATGTCCTTGAACAGCTTGTGGGACTGCTCCGCGACAATTCCGTCGTATTTGTCGGCGTGGAAATGGTATGCAAACCTATCGACTAAAGTTCTCATGAAAGTATAAACCGGCTTGACCTGCCAGAAAGTGGAATGCATATGCGCTTCAATGAATCCGTCAATGCAAACAAGAACGTCACCATTGTTTATCCTGATTTTTTTGTTGTTCCTTTTGATTACGGTTTCCTTGACATTGCTCATCAAAACTTTCAGAAACACAATTCCGTGATGCAAATCATCCAGATGGCTGTGGACTTCGATAATCCACTGGATTTGCTTGCCGTCTTTTGTCACGTGCTCAAGGGCTTTTTTCGGCTCCTTCTCAAATCCGTGCTCTTTTATCCAGCCGTCAACATAGCCGTAAAAATCCTCGACTAAGAAAGGCCCGCTGTAGCTGTACCTTAAATCGTAAATTATCTGTTTTTTTTCTGACATTTTTTATGGCTTTGATTTTGAAATCACGGTGTAGTGCCTGTACATGTTGAAAAATTTTGCAATGTCGTCGGCAAGCATATTCATGTCGTGCACAAGCCTGTGCTCGAGGTTTTCCGTGTAAACCTTGAAAATAAAATAGTCATAAATTGTCCTCAAAAAGTAAAGGATGGGGCGCTCGTCCCAGTAATTGTCATAATCATGCTGAAGAAATGCGTCAATCACCACGCTGACTCTCCCGGTGTCAACCTTGCTTTTCTTCCCGTTAATCATTATATCACTTTTTACAAAATCGTACCCGAGGATCCTGATTTTAAGTATGTACTGCGAATAATCAGATATTTTTTTCCAGGGGGAAACCTGCCACTCAAATGATTTTCCTGTTGGATTATTAAGCTCAAAATCTTTCTCATGCTGCTTGTCGTACCCCTTTTCCCAGATAAAAGTCTCAATCATCCTGAACATATCGTTAAGAACAAGCGGCCCTTTGTATTCCAGCTTTACATGATCTACAACTATCTTTAGATGCCCCATCCTTCCCCTTTTTTAATGCACTCCTGAATGATGCCTTGTCTCATTGACTTCCGAAGACATTTTCAGCCTCTCTTTTATCAGAGCCTGAAGCCTTAAGACAATCTTATACTGAAGCTCATCCCACCATACACCTTCAATTCTTTTTCTTAATACATACTTATTGTAAAAACTTTTCAGATGTGCAAGAAATGCTGATTTATCCCAGACATGCTCCGGGTCCATCTCAACTTTTCCGTAAAGCTGTACCCAAATCCTGCCTTTTGTCATTTTTTTCTTTGTGCCGTCTTTTGCGACAACTTCCACATCATGGATATCAAAAGTTTCCATTGTTACATACACGTACCATTTGTAGTAATCTTCGATAGTCCTGTTGGCCTCAAACTGGTATAATATTTCCGGCCCAAATGGCCCGGGCTTTCGGTATCGCTGCTGCTTTTCATAGAACTTGAATTTTTTTTGGCTGAAGAAGTCCGCTATTGATTCATACAAATCCTGCATGTCAAAAATTCCCTTGTACTGGATGTAAGCAGTTCGTGTTGGTGCTTCATTAAAATGTATGAAATCATCGGGTTTCATAAGAATTTTCTGCGCTTAACTATATATAAAGTTTTCTATAGAGAATTTTGAAAAATTATCAGATTGTCAAAATTCTCTAAGAGAACTTTGAATGAAATATAACAAATAATGAATTATTCAAAGTTCTCTATAAGCACCCATATAAGAAAAGATTTATATATAAGTAATTCAATTTAAAAGCATCAAAAATTT
>CAYHTH010000128.1:0-2813 GCA_964359525.1 uncultured Methanosarcinales archaeon
AAAATGAAATCAGAAGACAAGCGGGAAGGATTAGGATCTGCAAAAAGATTCGGCGCAAGATACGGCCGCAAGACAAAGCTGAAATTCTCCAAAGTCGAGACTGAGCAGAGAAAGTTCCACAAGTGCCCGTACTGCAACAAGATTGCTGTAAAAAGGCTTTCGATGGGAATATGGGAATGCCGGAAATGCGATGCAAAATTCACGGGGAAGGCATATTCTGTAACAAGGACTATAATCCCGAAGGAAATTAAGGAGATGGCTGAAGAGCCCGTTGTTGTGCAGGAAGAAATGGAAATTCAGGAAGAATCCAGAGAAGAGCAATAAAATATCGAAAATCATAGATTTTCGTAATGTCAAAAATCGGAGGATTTTCAACATGGCAGAGTACAAATGTTTTGAATGCAACAAGAAAGTTGCTACGGACTATTTAAGGAAAAGAATCAGGTGCCCGTACTGCGGAAGCAAGATGCTTTTCAAGCCAAGAAGCGTTACAACTAAAATAAAATCAAAGTAAAATGGACGTATCACAAGAAACAGAGCAGAAAATAAGCCAGCTGCAGATGTTCGAGCAGAGCCTGCAGGGTTTTCTAGGGCAGAAACAGCAGTTCCAGATGCAGCTCGTTGAAGTTGAGTCTGCATTGAGTGAGCTTGAAAACACAGAAAAAGCCTACAAGATTGTGGGCAACATAATGGTCGAGACTGACAGGAAAGAGCTTCAGGCCGATTTGAACTCGAGGAAGGAAATGCTTGAGCTTAGGCTAAAGACAATGGAAAAGCAGGAAACCCAGGTTCGCGAGAAGACTTCAAAATTACAATCTGAAATTCTGAAGAAAATAAAAAAGGAAGATTAGACATGAATAACATGGCGGAACAAATAAGCGAAGTAGACACAATTGTAATCAGCCTGAATGAAATACAGGACGACGGGACTGTTCCCAGAAATGTAAGGACGCACATACAGAACATAATCAGCACCCTGAAAAACGAAACGGAGCTTTCAATCAAGGTCAACAAAGCGCTTAATACGCTTGGGGAGATTGCAAATGATGTCAATCTTCAGTCTTACACCAGGACACAGATATGGAACATCATGAGCATTCTTGAGAAACTGCATTAAATTAAATGAAATATGCCCACTCAATCAATCTGACTGTTTTTTCTTACGAGAACGAAAATATTCAGAATATTCTTGATGCTTTCCTGAAATTTTTTCCCTTTAGTCTTGAAGAGAACAAAATTGGGCTGAAAAAAACAGAAGCTAAAGGAGCCACTGAATCCAATATAACTATTTTTGAAGCTGTTTTGACAAAAACAAATTTAATTAACCGATTTCTTGATTTTATCTTGAGCAATTTGGATAAAAAACAAAAAGAATTAATTCTAAAACAAATAGATTCAAGGCTTGACGAAAGTCTGGATTTTTTTATCAGGTTTGACAAGGAAGAATGGATAAATAGCAATAAGCTTAAGCTGACTGATTCAGGAAAATGCTTTCATCTGAAGATTAATGTTGCAGCTTTTCCAAGAAAAAGAGAGGTAGCTTTAAAAATAGTAAATGAGTTATTTAAAAACAAGGGTTTCGCCCCTTGAGGACGAAAAACTTTTTTATCGAAAAAGTTTTATCAAAAAATGTAGGCTTCGCAATTGCTCAGCCCACAAAAAATAAATTACAATAAAAAATTACCAAATTAAAATGCCAAAAATAAAACTAGCGCCTTCAATTTTGTCTGCAGATTTCTCAAAAATAAATGATGAAATAAAGCAGGTTGAGAAATATTCTGACTTGATTCATGTTGATATAATGGACGGCATTTTTGTGCCTCCGACAACTGTTGATTCAAATTTTGTCAAAAAAATCAAGACAAAAGTCCCGCTTGATGTTCATCTGATGGTGCATGAGCCGGGTGATTCTTATATTAAAGGATTTATTGACGCCGGAGCGTATTCAATTACCGTTCATGAAGAGGCTTGCAAGAATCCGGGGCACCAGATTAATTTTATAAAAATGAACAAGGTTAAGGCAGCAATTTCCATCAAGCCAAAAACGCCACTGGAAAAAATAAAAAAATATCTTGATATGGTCGACATGGTTTTGATAATGACAGTCGAGCCGGGATGGGCTGGCCAGAAATTCATGGCAGATACAATGCCAAAAATAAAAGAATTAAGAAAATTAAAGCCAAAGCTTGACATTGAAGTGGACGGCGGCATCAGTCCTATGACTATAAGAACAGCTTATGATGAAGGGGCAAATGTTTTTGTTGCAGGCTCTTCAATCTTCGGGCAGAAGGATAGAATTGCTGCGATTAAAGAAATATTAGGAAGTTTGAAGAATAAGTGACAAACTTTAAAAACATTCGAATAAATTGATTCAAAATGGCAAAAGATTTTACAGTTACCCCATGGGAAGTAAGCGGAGAGATTGATTATGACAGGCTGACAACTGAATTTGGAGTAAAGCCTCTGGATGATAAAATACTGAAGCGGCTGGAAAAGCATACCGGCGAGCTTCATTATTTCCTCAAAAGAAAAATATTCTTTGCGCACACTTATTTTGACACAGTTCTTGATGAAGTCGAAAAGAAACATAAATTTTACCTTTACACCGGCAGGGCCCCATCCGGCCCGGTTCATCTCGGCCATCTTGTTCCGTGGATTTTCTGCAAATGGCTGCAGGACAAGTTTGGAGTCACTTTATTGTTTCAGATTCCGGATGAAGAGAAATTTTTGTTTAATGATAATTTGACACTGGAGGATACAAAAAAATGGGCTTATGAGAACATCTTGGACATAATTGCGGTCGGATTTGACCC
>CAYHTH010000129.1:0-2793 GCA_964359525.1 uncultured Methanosarcinales archaeon
AGTATCATATACGGCTTCATCTTCAATCTCAAAGATTCTTCAATATTCTTCTCATCTTCAGAAGCCAGGTAAATATGCCTTTTCTTGTGCTTGTCATATTCTTTTATCTTGGCTTTCATTATCTTTTGGTATTCCTTCACGTAATCATAAGGATGATGGTCAATATAAAGGTCAAGTTTTGGCAGATAGAAAGAAGCCCTGAAATCATCCTTGTCTGCCCATGTTGCAACCGAATTGTACTGGAATAATAAATTGTTGTCAAACAAAAAGTTTGCAATCATCATCTCGGCTCTTGTTTTTACAAGATGGCCGGTTTTGGTATGGAAATTTGCCTCTGTGTTGTCTCCTCTCCCTAATAATTCAGAAGCCTTGACCTGGATCCCTTTTTCCCTTTTTATCTCGTCAAACAGCGGAATTGATTCCTTGTTTTCATAATTCTTGTTGATGCCCAATACACCATCAAATGACTGCACTGCTTCTTTTACTTTGCCAAGCAAGATTTCCATGTGGCCTTTGCTGTACCATGCCTCTACATGATTTTTGTCAAGCTCTGCGGCCTGCGTGAAACAATTATGCGCCATCTTTATAAAATTTGTTTTCTGGTCTTCCTTTTTGAACTCTTCAATCATCTTGTCGCTTACTTCCCAGTCTGTGTCCATTGAAATCCTGTAAGCGCCGGCTTTGTACCTGCCTTCAACAAACATTTTTTTTCTGTAATAAACGCTGCCCTTGCCCATCCATGCCCTGACTTTGTTTTCGTCCTCTGCCGCCTGCACCTGAAGTGCCTTGTCAAAGAATGCTATTGCCCTGTCAAAATTGTCTAAGTAAGAGTAGCATGCAGCCATGTTGTAGTTGCACTTAAAAAGAAATTCGGCAGCGTTTTTGAATAAATCCTGCTCATTGCCTTTGTAAGGGTAAAACTCCAGCGCTTTAACATATTCTTCTATTGCTGTCTTGTATTGCTTTAGTTGGGCTAATCTGTCTGCTTCCCGCTTTATTTCTTCCCCTTTGCGCATTTCCTCAGTTTCCTTGAAGGACTCAATCTTATTCTTCTCTTTCCTGCGCTCATCTAATCTCTTTCTCTGGTTCTCAAAAAACTTTTTTATGTGATGAATTACCATTGTAGAGTAATTTTAGCAATTAGGAAATATTTAAACTTTATTGTTTTGGGGAAGTAGAAACAATAATCTTAAATACTTAAATCTAAATATAATGATTTATGGATAAAAATAAATCATTAAAGCTCGCTTCATTTGTTTTTGGATTGGTTGCGCTGGTTCATTTGTTAAGGTCAATTTTTAGCTGGCCTGTATCCATCGGAACTTTTAATATTCCGGTTTACTTCAGCTATTTCGGGCTTGTTGTTGTAGGATATTTATCATGGATGATGTATAGTACGGGCAAAAAATAAAAATTTAAAGCAAACTAAATCTGATTAAAATAGAAATTCAAAAATAAAATAACAAATATTCAAAATTGAAATTAATCTTCTTCTTCACTTCTTCCCATCAAAATTATTGCAGCCAGCACAAAGAATATTGATAAGATTAATGTACTGACCAATATCCAGAATAATCCGCCGCTTACTCCCCTGAAAAATATTTGTATAAATGGTATCTGGATTGTTCTTTCTATTGTTTCTGTGCCGTATAAGTTAGAGTTTGCTGCAGCAGCCCCTGTTGTTATTGTCTGGTTTATCTGTTTTATTCCGCCGCAGTTCTGCACATTGAGCTGAACTGTTTTTGTATCCTGCAACGTTCCGTCATCTGAATAAACATTAACAGTTAAAGGATAAGTTCCGTCTTCAACAGCATTTGTTATTTTAAGCGGGACAATTCTTGAAAATGTATTTGACTCTGTTCCAGACTGTACTGCAATATCTCTTTGGATTGAATCAATTCCCAATTCATCGCTTTTTATTTCAACATATGATTTTTCTTCGTCTTCTCTTCCAAGATTTATTATCTGGTAATTCAAACTAAATCCTTCATTGCAGTTTATCTTGGCTTTGTTGATAACTAGTTTTGTGAATCTTAAATCATGATTATCTTTTTCCACCACAAGGACAATATTTAATTCATCCCTTTGTGTTGTGCCGTCTTCATCTTCTCCTTCCGCTTCTATGTGTACATTGTAGTCACCGTCATCAACGTTCAATGGAAGCTTAAAATTATTAAGCGTTATAGTCTTCTCAGACTGCGGCCTTAGGTCAAAGTCAGATGATTCGTCTTCCAAATCGTCGCCGTTGTTATCGATGCTTTCAATTGTTGTTTTGACTATTATATTTCTTATTGTCAGTCCTCCGGTAGTTGGGAAAAGGTTTCTTGTCTTGATTTTGAAATCTACTTTTGATTCGGGTCCTGCCCTCCTGCTTATTCTTTCACCGTCTGTCAGATGACTGCTCGTTCTCCCGTCGACTTTTGCATCAACGTCAATTATCTTTAATTTCGAGTCGCTTGGCGGAGTTGGTCCTCCTGAGGATACTGTTAAAGTGCCGCAGTTACTTGATGAAGATGCGCCTCTTGAATCGGTTGCCGTCAGTAAAATATTGAAGTTGCCTGCATTTGGATAAATATGGCTTGCTGAAGATGCGGAGCCTGCTGTTGTTGAGCTGTCTCCCCAGCTGACTGTCGTAGTGAAGCTGTCTCCGTTTGGATCTGTAATCACGTAATTAACTGTAGCTGTGCCCCCTGGTGAAATAGATGAGCTTGCAAGGCTGCATGATAAAATCGTCGGCGGATTATTTCCTCCACCAGATGTTACCATAATAGAGCCGCAGCTTCTTGACGATGA
>CAYHTH010000130.1:0-2774 GCA_964359525.1 uncultured Methanosarcinales archaeon
GTGCTGTTTTGGGCGGCAGAAACCACATTTGCAAAACATGTTCTCAATGAAATGTCCGGAAACATTGTTGCATTTGGCAGGATGTTTTTTGGCTCATTATTTATACTGATATTTTTAAGTGCAGCTGGAAAAATATCATTGATTGAAAAATTATCATTAGCGCATTACATGTGGATTGGCCTGACATCTCTGTTTTTGCTGCTTTATGTGGTCAGCTTTTATAACGGATTAAAATATATAAAGGTCACAACAGCCGCATGCATACTTTCGCTTGGGCAGCCGGTAACTACAATTCTTGCATTTATATTCAATGGAAAAACATTAACATTAATCCAAGCCACAGGAATGCTGTTGATAGTCGCCGGAGTCATTAGCGTAGCCTGGCTGGCAGGCATTTTATCCCGCATCAGGAATTTTATAGGGGCAGAAGGACATGGACGGAACTGAGCTTGCCTCGAGATTCTCGTATATAACCAATTCATTAAGATTTTGCGGCCCTAAAGAGGCATGCAGGCAATTCCTCAAGTATGCCAATAAAAAAGGCAGCGAGGCTGCAGACGAGGTAAGGGCATCAATAAAAAGATTTGAGGGTTTGTATCCGTATTTATCAGCCATTGCCGAAAAAAACAGCAGGGATTTTCTCGATTATGAAGTTGTGGAGGCATACTGGATAGGCAACGGGCTTCTTGAAAAGTTTAATGACGAGGACATAAAACAGATAATTGGGAAATTAATGCACAGGGGACTTCCAAAATCAATTGGGGAAAGCCTGATAAAAAATCTGCCGCACGGGTTTGTGCCGCATCACAATTTCAACGTTCTTTATGTCGGAGTCGGCAGGACAAGCGGAACAGTGGAAACAAATCTGCAGAATATGGACAACTGCAGGATTTCCTGGGGCAAAGTTGCTGAAGTGCACGGCAATGATTTAATTGTCAAAACACAGTCGTTAAAACATGAAAGCGGCAAATTTTTTTTTAGTGAAGATGAAACAAAAACTGCAGTGTACCTAAAGGGAATGCTTCCAAAAATCAGGAAAAATGACATGATTGCACTGCACTGGGGATTTGCCTGCTATGTTTTAGATGAAAAGCAATTAGGCAATCTAAAGAAGTATTCTAAGAAGATAATTGATATAATGAACTCAAACAAAATAATCAAATAAGATAATTTTATTCTCTCAGGAATCTCTGATACATTTTCAAAGCTTCCATAGCCTCCCTCTTATCTACCTTCTGAACTACAACACCCCCCTGGACTATGACATAATCTCCTTTTTTGTAATTTTTGCCTATTAATTTTCCTTTCCGTTTTTCGGCTCCATAATCCACTGTCGCAATTTCGCTTTTGATTTCTGTTATTTTTCCGGGAACTGCGAGGCACATTTATTCCACCCTGACTTTAAGTATTTTTATCTCTGTTCCTTCTGCAAGCTGAGGAATGCTTTTGCATTTAGGGCACTCAATATAAAAAAAATCGTGCCCTCTCTCCAGAATTTTTGGATGCCCTTTAAAGCCGCATCTGCATTTAGCTTCCGCTTTTTTTATTTTTGATATTATTTTCCAGTCAACCAGCTGCCCAAGGCATTCAAGCAATTCAGCTGGTGGAACGTGCGCAAGCTCGCCAATCTCCAATGATATTTCTTTTACTTTGCCGTGCCTCTCTGCTTCTTGGATTATTCCCCTCGCAACTGCAGTTTCATGCATAAGAACATTCTTTGCCCCATTATATTTATAGTTTGTTAATTTTTTGTTGTTATTGCGTACATGATTAACAAAATCAAATGAGATTCAACAAAATCAATAACTTATAAAGAGATGCTAAAACAAAAATGGATAAAGGGGTTGTTATACTTCCCTTATCTCAAGAATTTCTATGTTCTTTCTTGGATTTACGTCAGAAACAATCAGTATCCTGTCGCCTTTAACCAAAAATTTCTTGCTTTTCAGCAAATCAACAGCATTCTTTGTCATCAGCTCATAATTGTCAGAAAAATTCATTGTAAATGGAAATGCCCCCCAGTAAGCCATAAGCTCTCTTTTGACTTCATCGCTGTCGGTAAATACAAAAATATCCACGTTGGGCCTTCTTCTTGAAACCATGCTCAGGAGCTTTCCTGTTTTCGAAAAAACAATAATTGCTTTTGCATCAAGATACTCTGCATTAATGCATGCTCCGAAGGTTATTGCCTCTCTCACATCTTTTGTTTTCAGGTAACCTGCGTCAAACCCCAGCTTTTTCTGGATATTTTTTGCAATAACATGCATAGTACTCACACATTCAACCGGATATTCTCCTTTTGTCGTCTCACCAGACAGCATTATGCAGTCCGCTTTCTGGAAAATTGCATTTGCCACATCTGTTACCTCTGCTCTTGTGGGCCTTGGATTAACTATCATTGATTCAAGAAGCTGGGTTGCAACTATTACAGGCTTTCCGGCTGCAATGCACTTGTCGACCATTGTCTTCTGCACAAGGGGAATTTCCTCAATCGGAATTTCAACTCCCAAATCTCCTCTGGCAACCATTACGCCATCAGATTCATTGATTATCTCATCCATATTATTGATGCCTTCCTGGTCTTCAATTTTGGCAATGACCATTGCGCCAGAGCCAAGCTGCTCGAGAACTTTTCGCATCTGCCTGATGTCCTCTTTTCTCCTGACAAATGACTGCGCAACATAATCCATCCCATATTGTGCCCCCACTTTCAGGTCTCCAATGTCTTTTTTTGTTACTGACGGCAAATCCGCCCTTATCCCTTTCAGGTTGAT
>CAYHTH010000131.1:0-2773 GCA_964359525.1 uncultured Methanosarcinales archaeon
TGTCAAACAGGAATGCCTTGTGGTCCCTCAATGCTTCTGAGTCTGTTCCAGATGATCCAATCTCATATTTTGCCAGCTGTTTTGGTGATTTTACATCAGATACATCAAACAATGCCAATTTAACTCCTTTTGTCGAGACGCCGCCCCATTCATTCCCTTCCGTCTCTTTCCCAATTCCGATTATGTGGGTTTCATCGTATGGATGCAAATAATCAGAGTATCCGGGTATTTTCAATTCTCCAAGCACTTCCGGCTTTTGAGGGTTTGACAAATCGATAACGAACAACGGGTCGATTCTCTTGAAAGTTACCATATACAATCTGTCGCCCAAAAATCTTGCTGAATAAATTCTTTCATCAGGAGCAATTGCTTCGAGCTTTCCGACGGTATTCAAACTATTGTCAAGCACAAAAACATTGTTGTACATCACATTTTCCCTTTGAGTCCATATCTCAGTTGTTGTTGCAACTCTGAAATAATCTCCGTTCTCATCCATTGAAAATTGGTTTAACAAGTATCCGGAAACTTCCCCTTTTGCACCGTATTCTATCTTGCCGTTGTCAATATTAATTCTGTGTATGATTGTTTTCCTTCTCTCGGCTTCAAGTTTCGCTTCGTAATCATTGACATCATTTTCTATTTTCTGTATTAATTCATTTTTGCCGCTCTCATCCATTTTGTTATACATTTCCTCAAGGATTGTTGAGATTTCATCCCATCTCCGGTACGGGTTTAGGTTATTGTCGTTCTTCAAATCTTTTATTTTATTTTGTGCATCTGATGGAAGCAATGGCACAACAACATCAAAGAACCGGTCTTCATTGTGCGACTCGTAGTAATTATACGGGAAATTTTTCTGATAAGTTATGTAAATATTATTTTTTGAGACGTAGATATTGTTTGAGTACCCCATCATGAAGGTCTTTGCATTTACATCATCGCTGCCGCTTAAAATATTAAATGAAGCAACCGTGTTGAAATTATAATTGTATTCAGGATTGTCAAAATAATAAATTTCCGGTCTCACAATCATTTTTGCGCTTTTTGCTGACTCCATTATGACTGGTATGTCAATTACCCTGTTGTAATAATAGACATTCTCCTGCGATATAAAATAAACATAATTATCTATCATTCTTGATTCAAGGTAATAACCATTTAAGTTGTAATCTTTCACAAGCTTGGGGTTGCTTCTGTCAGAAATGTCATAGACAAAAGCATGGGTTTTCTGGGTGTATCTTGGGCTCGGCCTGAAATCATAAGGTGAAAACCCCGCCACTTCATCATTTCCATCGGAGAAAACAACCAATCTGTCCTTATTTATAAACATATTTCTTGGATTTCCCGCTATTTTTGTTTCAGAAAGAATTTTTGCGTTTTCTGCAGGATAAGCATCAACAATCACTAATTTGTTTTGCGTTAAAGTGTAAATATATTTGTCATCGTTTTTTACAAAATCCGCTTCATCAACGCCTTGAACCTGAACATTTGTCTGTGAGTAATCAGTTGCGCCAGCGCCTGATTCCGAAGCAGAAGATTTAGTTTGTGCAGCGCCAAGAGGTGCAGTAGCTATATCCATGGCAATCCCCGTTCTTATCCCCCCGCTTGTTGTTCCATAATTTCCTGAATTCGTATTCGCTTTATCAAGAAAATTCATCAATTCCTGATTTGAGGAAAATTTTTTGATTTCTTGCGTCGACTGGAACTGGGCCAGATTTGCATCTTGGGATTGATTTTTCTTGTAATCGTTGGCAACGCCAATGTTGCATGATGCCATAGCCAACATCAAAAATAAAAGTGCAAAAATATAAAAGATTTTAGAGCTTTGGTTTTTCATTTTTATTACCTCATTATTTTAAATTGTTTTAATTGATCCTAGTGAGTATCCCTTATTTAAATATTATTTCATAGTTATTAGCCGATTTGAAGCTATTCAATCAGTACCATTTCTCATTAAATTAATTATAAAATAAACCAACAAGGCGAATATTGCACCAGCCAAAAACCATAAAGCAATATTTGGAATTGTTGTTTGTGCTTGTTGTGTTGCCAGGATTGCAGTTTCCTGCGCCATCATAGGCGCTGCCGCTGTTTTTGCAATTCCAGCATCACCTGCTATTTGCTTGGCTGAAATTATATTTCCTCCTAAAAAATAATTGTTTACCAGCTGAATTGCTAATGCAGCTCCACTTACAATCAATACAACTGGAAGAATACTCTTCAATTTTTCTTTAATCCCAAATGTATTTTTTGGCGCTATTATAATGTACTTGTTTGCCAATCTGTAATGGCTTACCTCCTTTCCTTTTGCACTGTAATGAAACTCATCCGCGCTTACCAATTCAGTTTCCATCAATTGCTGAAGATTGTAATGCACTGTGGAAATTGGAATTCCAAGCTTTGATGCCAATTCTGATTCAGTTGCCTCTTTATTCGACAAATAGTCTAAAATCCTTCTGCAGGATTCGTTGCTGATTACATTAGATACTTTTTTTATTTTTGTGTCTTCCAGTGATAATAACAGGAAATTTTTCTTTGCCATAGTAAATAACACAGTTTCTGCTTTATAAATAGTTTTTGATAGGTTTGAATTGGGTTGAAGTTATTCTTTAAGATTCAAAATATTTCTAAACGAATAGTTTTATAAATTAAATTGTACACCTAATCTATATGGTCCTCGATAAATTAAGCGACTCGTTGAAGAATACCTTGTCTAAGATAGCAAAATCTCTTTTTGTAGATGAGAAGCTGATAAACGAATTAGTAAAGGATA
>CAYHTH010000132.1:0-2750 GCA_964359525.1 uncultured Methanosarcinales archaeon
AAATAAACAACCTTTTTAAACACCCAATAATACCTTCACTCATTACATTTTACTATGGCTAAGAAAAAGGAAGAATCTGAAGTTCTTCCGAAGAAGGAAGAAATTAAAGAAACCAAAGAACACAAAGAGCCTGTCAAAGCATATTTTTCCAAGGAAAGAGTGCTTACAGAAAGCTCAGATCCTGCTAGGGAGCTCTATAACCAAAGCAGGTACGGAACTTTGCTTGAGGATGGCAGAGTGCAGCTTTCTTTGATTGAAGCGCTTTATCTCGTTGATAAAAAGAAGCTGTTAGTTTATGATTCAAAAAATAAGGAAATTAATTCTGAAAACTTGCTGAAGAAATCCCAAAAAACTGAGCCTAATTTCTGGATAAGATATTGCGTCTATAAGGATATCAGAAACAGAGGCTACATTATAAAAACTGCCCTTAAATTCGGAGCTGATTTCAGGATTTATGACAGGGGCGTGAAGCCAGGCGAAGATCACGCAAGATGGGTCGTATTTCCGGTGCATGAAGGCTCTTCACTGACATGGTATGAGTTTTCAGCAAAGAACAGAGTTGCGCATTCTACTAAAAAAAGGCTGTTAATCGGAACTGTGGATGATGAAGGAGATGTCACATATTGGGAAGTTCGATGGTTAAGGCCATAATCTTAACAACAAAATATATATAACCAGCTTCTTTAGTTTTAGGTTATGGACAACAGAGACAAGATTATAGACTTTGTAAAGATGAAAGGACCAGTGCTGCCTATACATATATCCAAATTAATCGGCACAGACATGGTAATGGCTTCCGCGCATCTTGCTGAACTGACTGCAACAAAAAAGATGAAGATTTCTGCAATAAAAGTTGGCGGCTCTCCGCTGTATTATCTTGCCGGGCAGGAAGCGATGCTTCTAAAATATACATCTAATTTGAATGATAAGGAGCTTAAAGCTCTTGATTTGCTGAAAGAAAATAAGATTTTAAGGGATTATGAACAGGTGCCTGTAATAAGGGTAGCATTAAGGGAAATAAAAGATTTTGCAATGCCATTGAATGTCAAATACAGCGATACAAGCGAGATTTTCTGGAAATGGTTTTTGGTTTCGGACGAGGAAGCTGGAAAAATTATCAAATCAAAATTAGATATTGCTGAAAAAGGGGATAAGATAGAAGTTAAAGAAGAAACAAAAATTCAGCCGGAAATTAAAAAAGAAATTCCAATTGAAAAAAAGATTGAAGAAAAGCCAATAGAAAAAGTGCAGCAGCAGTTGAGAGAAACAATGGAAAAGCCGCTACAGGAAAAAGCAAAAATAAGGAAGCCAAAAGAAAGCTCAAAAGAAGACGAGTTTATGAAAAATATTATGAAATTCTTTGAGAAAAACAATATTAGCATAATAAATACCGAAATAATCAAAAAAAATTCCGAAATTGATTTTTTAATTGAAATCCCAAGCGTAATGGGGAACCTGCAGTACTATTGCAAAGCAAAGAACAAGAAAAGAATTAGCGATTCGGATTTGAGCAATGCCTACGTTAAAGGGCAGTTCAAGAAACTGCCGGTTATTGTTTTGTCACCGGGAGAATTGTCAGCAAAAGCGCAGGAAATGATAAATAAAGAATTAAACAATTTAACTTTCAAGCAGATTTAGGATTTAATGAAAAAAATTTCACCAAACGCAGACAAAATTCAATGAAAATTAGAACCAAATAATCTTTACCAAAATGGGAGTCGCATTAACTGAATTATTGCTGATCAAAGAAATTGAAATTGATGCTTTGCAGAACAAAATCCTGGCTGTAGATGCTTCTATGTGGCTGTACCAGTTTTTGAGTTCAATAAGGCAGAGAGACGGAACTTTGCTGATGGACTCAAAAGGGAATGTAACATCACATTTAGTCGGACTGTTGTCAAGAATTTCAAATTTAATGCAGCATAATGTCAAGCTTGCTTTTGTTTTTGACGGCGAGGCGCCTTTGCTGAAAAAATTAACACTGGAAAAAAGAAAGGGGATCAAGCTTGAAGCCCAGAAAAATCTTGATAAAGCAAAGGAAGACGGCGATGAAGAGCTGATGAAAAAATATGCTTCAAGGACTTCAAGGCTGAATGATGAGATGAAGGAAGAAGCGAAGAAATTAGTTGAAGCATTTGGGCTGCCTGCAATTACGGCGCCTTCAGAGGCAGAAGCGCAGGCTTCTTTGATTGTCAAGAACGGCGATGCTTATGCAATTGCAACAAATGATGCTGATGCCTTGCTTTTTGAAGCGCCGACAATAATAAGGAATGTCAGCATAGCCGGGAGAAAAAAGAAAACTAACAAATTAAGCTATGAAACTGTAAATCCGGACATGATTTTGCTTGATGAAAATTTAAAACATCTCGGAATCAATCAAGGACAATTAATTGCCTTGGCCATGCTGATTGGAACAGATTTTAACATGGGCGGCATTAAAGGAATCGGCCCGAAATCTGCCCTGAAATTAGTCAAGAAACATGAAAATAATTTTGATGCTATGTTTAATGAAGCAAAATGGCATGATAATTTTGAATTTGAGTGGAAAGAAGTTTTTGATTTGATTAAGCACATGAAAGTAAATAAGGATTATGAATTGAAATGGACAAATATTGATGAAGAAAAAGTGATGAATTTATTAGTCGATAAGCATGATTTCTCTGAAGAAAGGGTAAAAGGGCAGATTAGCGAATTGCTTAAATTAAAAGAAAAGAAAGGGCAAAAGGGTTTGGGAGAGTTTTTTGGGTAAT
>CAYHTH010000133.1:0-2733 GCA_964359525.1 uncultured Methanosarcinales archaeon
AGTTAACAATAGTTAAGTTAAAATTTATGAGGTGACTAAAATGCACGAATTGCCAAAATTACCATACGATTATAATGCTCTCGAGCCTTATATAGACGAGCAGACGATGAAAATTCATCATACAAAGCATCATCAAGCGTATATTGACAAATTAAACGGCGCAGTAAAGGGAACAGAATTTGAAAATATGGATGTAAATGAATTACTAAAAAAATTAAATGATGTGCCTGAAAATATCAGGACGGCTGTAAGAAATCATGGAGGCGGGCATTCAAACCATTCATTTTTTTGGCAGATAATGGCACCGAAAGCAGGCGGAGAGCCGCATGGTAATGTTGGTGACGCCATTAAGCATACTTTCGGCGACTTTGATAAATTCAAGGAAGAATTCCAGAATGCAGGAATAAACAGATTTGGAAGCGGATGGGCATGGCTAGCTCTAAATCATGGCAAATTAGAAGTTTATAGCACTGCCAATCAGGATAGTCCTTTAATGGAAGGCAAAACTCCAGTTTTAGGTGTTGATGTATGGGAACATAGTTACTATTTGCTGTATAACCAGAGAAGGGCAGATTATTTATCAGCATGGTGGAACGTAGTCAACTGGAAGAAAGTCAACGAATTATTTGAAATGTCAAAAATTATCAAAAATAAATAATAAATTGTTATAATTTTTGAACATGCTCAAAAACCATTATAAATTATTGAAAGCTATGGTTTTTGACAAATCCAAGAAATAAATTAGATTATTTTTTCTTCTTCGCTTTATTTTTATCCTGAAACTTGACGGCAAAATAATAAATTGTTGCACCTACAGCGTTCAATAGCACTATAACTATTATCCATACCACTTTTTCATTGTCTTTCTTGAAATCCCTTTTGGCACAGTCAATTATCATCCAAATCCAGAATATAAAAATAAGACTGCCAGCAATCACTATCAGCAGGATAAATAATAAGAAAAAACCTAGCAAAAATCTTATAAGCTCAGTTAGGCTGTTCATCCGCATCAGAGTCCGCTTCTTTAACTTTCTTTTTTGGCTCTTTTAATTTTTTTGTGATTGGTATTGTCTGGCGGCACTTTTGACATTCAAAAATATAAGATGGAACTCCCTGAAATGATTTTCTTTTGTACTCTGAAGTTGTTTCGCCCTCATTGCCGCAGTGCGGGCATTTGTATTCGACATTTAAAATCAAACTGTTTTCCACTTGCTCATTGCTTTCCTGATAATTGCAGGAGTAACAGACATAATGGTCAGCTTTTTTGTCAACTTTGCCGCCTTTCGCTAAAAAATCCGTTGGATTTTTGGCGCCCCGAAAATCTTTGATTTTCGTGGGTTTTTGAGGTTTGCCCATAATTCCTTTTTTGCATTTAGGGCATTCTTTCCTGAAAACCCATGCCATTATGCGGCCTGAATCCATAGTCCTGTTGGTAAAATATATACATTCTCCCATACTTGCCGGTTTTTTCAACACCATTTTATTCTATCT
This sequence comes from uncultured Methanosarcinales archaeon, assembly GCA_964359525.1. Lineage (GTDB taxonomy): Archaea > Nanobdellota > Nanobdellia > Woesearchaeales > GW2011-AR4. The sequence continues at coordinate 1,492 of CAYHTH010000133.1, forward strand.
CATTTACCTGTTTCCACAATTTTACTGCCTGTTCATAAGTAAGGCTGTTGATATACCCATCACTTAAGTTTTCAGTTCTCTTAAACCCTTCCTTGTATAATTCCAAAGTAATGTTTTCCGGGCAGAAATAATTTATTGTGCCGCTGTCGGTATTAGCCTCTTTTGATAATTCATAAAAGCTGGCATTCAGGAAAATAACATCTTTCTGCGATAAGTTGGCCAGTTTGGAATTTTGCGGGTATTTATCCACAAAATCCTTAAGCTTGCTGATAGCTTCAAAACCTTTCACAGCAGATTCGTTCTTGAATTTTACAGTTTCAATTATTAAAGGCCTTATCTTGCAGCCAAATCCCTTTTTTGTCGTGCCGGCATCGCCGTATTTGAGGCTGTTGACAAATTGCTTATCTGACCCGAAAGTAAGCAATCGGTAATCCACAAGCTCATTGAAAGCTTCCTGGTCCTTGTCCAGCCTGAGGCTTTTCAGCTCTTTGTATGAGTTCATAATTATATCAATCTTGTTTACATCTGCTGGGTAAGAATTGGGCGTTATGCTGTATTTTGAATTAACTGCATTCATTTGGCTTAATCCGTAAGAGAAATCTTTAGTCTTGGCGCATCCCGCAAGCAGGACCAACAAAACTACCAGTAATATTTTTTTCAAGCTGCATCCTCCATTATCAGTACTAATCTGCTGTGGAAGAATTGCACTTATTTATTCTTTTCTATAAACAAAAATTATTAAATATCCGAAATAAGCTGAATTTATGGCTTATTATGACAATATTTCGGAAGGATATGACGGGCTTTACAAAGATGAGCAAATTAAAAAACTGAACATTATAAAATCCAAAATTAAGATAAGAAAGAATTCAAAACTTCTTGATGTCGGGTGCGGAAGCGGCTTATCTTCAGATTTTGGCTGTTTTGTTGTCGGTATAGACCCAAGCATAGGGCTTTTGAAGAATAATAAAAATAAAATGAAAATTATGGGGATTGCGGAAATGCTTCCGTTCAAGGACAGTTCTTTTGAATGGGTTATTTCAGTGACTGCAATGCATAATTTTGATGATGCTGAAAAATCAATCAATGAAGCTAAAAGAGCCGGCAAAGATAATTTTGTTTTTAGCGTATTGAAAAAATCAAAAAAATTTGATAAAATAAGCATGATTATTAACAAAAACTTTAAAGTTTATAACGCTGTGGAAGAAGACAAAGATGTAATTTTCTTCTGCAGGAAACCAT
>CAYHTH010000134.1:0-2717 GCA_964359525.1 uncultured Methanosarcinales archaeon
AAAAAGATGGATTACGATGAGCAAAAAGAATGCCCGGGTTGCGGTACTATTATAGAAGAAGGAGAAGTTGAGTGCCCTTCATGCGGCGAAAGCTTCATGAATAGTGATGACGAAGTGCATTAAATCTTTATCGGGGTGAGCATCATGAGAAACTTTTTTGAAGATGATGACGATGATAGTGGTGGAGACGAAGACTGGTAAGTAAAAAATGGAAGAATACACAAAATACGAACACGCAAGGATAATCGGTGCAAGGGCACTGCAGATTTCTATGGGTGCGCCATTCATGGTAAAATTAACGGATGAGGATTTAAAGGGAATGAGTTACAATCCTGTGGAAATAGCAAAACTCGAATTCAGCAAGGGATTAATACCTATTTCTGTAAAGAGGCCAATGCCTGGCACTATGAAAAAAGAGAACACCAACAAGCCATTTGACCAGACAAGATTGGAGTAAGTATGGGAAGGATAAAAACAAAGCTGGTTAAGGGAATTGCGAAGAGGCTCATCAAGGAGCACGGTTCTGAGTTTACTGCTGAATTCGACAAGAACAAAGCTTTTGTCAGTAAATACACGAACGTCGTTTCTTCCAAAATGAGAAACATAATTGCAGGATACACGTCAAGGCTCGTGAAGCAGAAAATAATCGCAGACAAAGAGCCGAGAAGAAGGCTGCATGAAGAGGATTTGAGCAAGTTCTATCAGTAAATAATTATTTCTTTTGTTTTTAGAGAATTAGTGAAATCTATCTCTTAAACTTTTCCTTTAATTTCTTTTCAACAATTTCCGGCACAAATCCCTTCACAGAGCCGTCGAACATTGCAATTTCTTTCACGATACTGGAACTTAAGAAAGCATAGTCATCTTTTGTCATCAGGAAAATTGTCTCAATTTCTTTCTCCAGCTCCCTGCTCAGCAAGGCACGCGAGAACTCATATTCGAAATCGGATATTGCCCTTAACCCCCTTACGACAACATTTGATTTTTTCTTTTTCACATAATTCAATAATAATCCGTGGAAATACTCGACCTCAATCCTGCCGTCGTGTTTTTTCAGGGCGTCTTTTAGCATCTCCACCCTTGCTTTTGCAGAGAATGTAGCTGCTTTCTGCGGATTGTCAGCGACAACAACATACAGCTTGTCAAATATCCTAAGTGCCCTTTCAATAATGTCTATGTGCCCATTTGTTACAGGGTCAAAAGTCCCAGGATAAACTGCGGATTTCATATTAATATTGGTTTTCTTATGGTTATTTAAATTTTATTGATTTAATTCATTAACTATAACTCTTACCTGATTTTCCAAATTTTTTAAATCCCCACTGTTGTCAATCACAAAATCCGCGAATTTTAATTTTTTTTCTATAGGCATCTGGGATTTTGTTATCTTTTTTATCTGTTCTTTTGAGTGCTTTCCTTTTTTTAACAATCTTTGAATCCTGGCTTTATCATCGCATTTTACAACAATAATATTATCAACAAGATTTCTTGCATCAGACTCAAGAAGAAGCGGCGCATCAACAATAATATTCCTGTTTTTATTTTTTTTAATTGATTTTTTTATTTCGGAAATAATTATCGGATGTGTTATTGAGTTTAATTTTTTTAATTTTTTATCATCTTGTAGAACTATTTTCTTCAGTTTTTCACGATTGATTGTTTTGTCATTATCTATTACCCCACTGCCAAACTCCTTCACAATTTTTTTGTAAATTAATTTATTTGGCTTTGATATTTTGTGATACAATTCGTCTGCATTTATAACTTTAAAACCATATTTCTCAAATATTCTTGCAGCCGTTGATTTGCCAGAGCCGATAGAGCCTGTGATGCCGAGTATCATTTTATCAATTGATTAATCAAATATTGGGTTAATATAAATGCTTTGTTTAATAATCTTAATATATTTGATTAATGTAAAAATTGAATAATAGCTAGTCAACTTTGATTTAGGGTTTTATAAGGCTTGTGAATGTCAGTTTCATAGGAAAAAGAAATATTTATATATCAATACCTATTGATATGAATATATGCGACCTAAAATTACACTGATGTTATTTAAGGCATTGGGAGAAGAAACAAAATTTAGAGTTTTAGAGATTCTTCTTAATGGGGAATATTGCGCATGTGAAATTCCACCTTTAATTAAAAGAGCGCAGTCCAACACTTCTATGCATCTTGCCAAATTGCAGAAATGGGGGATTATAAAGTCCAGAAGAGACGGAAAAATGATTATTTACACAATAAAGGATAAAAAGATTTTTGATATTTTTGAAACATTAGGTTATGACAAGGATGAGTTTGAATGGAAAAAGGCAAAAGCCTGTCAACAATAGATAAGTATCTTACATTATGGATATTTTTAGCGATGGGGCTTGGAATAGGCTTAGGTTATGTTTTTCCCTCTATCTCAAATGTGATTAATGGGTTAAGTGTAGGAACAACATCAATTCCTATTGCGATTGGATTAATCCTAATGATGTATCCCCCATTAGCAAAAGTAAAGTATGAAGAACTTGGCAGCATATTCAAAGATATAAAAGTATTATCCTTGTCTCTTATACAAAATTGGATTATCGGGCCGTTGTTAATGTTTTTATTGGCGGTCCTCTTTTTAAGGGATTACCCTCATTTTATGGTTGGCCTTATTTTAATAGGTATAGCAAGATGCATAGCAATGGTTTTAGTGTGGAATGAGCTTGCCGGAGGGCATACTG
>CAYHTH010000135.1:0-2716 GCA_964359525.1 uncultured Methanosarcinales archaeon
GCACTCTGACTATAATCCAAATACAAGTTTTGTTACAGTTGACGGCAAGGAAATGCTGTTCATGGTTTCCAACGATTCAGTTGCGCCTGATTACGAAGTTGCAGTCTGGATAGATTCTCCTTTCTTCGTGAATGCTGTCAATATTCTGTTTGAGCAGAGTTTGAGGTAAAAAATGGATAAATTACTCGAACTTATTCTACTTGAGGAAAGTCATCGCATGTCTGAAGCCAAGCCGATTACACTAGCTGAGGCCGGGCAATTGATGACTAAGATGTATGGTCATCCTGACAGGCATGATGTCATTCTTTTTGATTCACCGGTAGGATTAATTACAGAAAGCGGAGTTGTAGATACAGATCATGATGTGGCTTCATTATTGGTTAGTCCATATCTTGGTGATTTGCAATTTTTTAGAGTCGACCCCACACTCACCCATCTTGCAAAGTTTTGCCAAATGAATGGGACTGAGGCTTCAAGCAATATAGGAGGAAAGTTTCCAGAGGATTCGCGAACCTTATATTTTAAAGTTAAAACAACAGATGGGAGTTCTGCTTATGCAACAGTAAAACCAACAACTGCTGATGAACCTAAAATTTTGCATATCTATAGAGAATGGACTCCTGAGGAACATAGACTAGCAACAGAATATGATAATATTCACAGATTTTGGACCATAATAGCAGACCATTTTAGATTAGCAATAACAAGCACTACACCAAAAGAACTTAGAAGATATACATTAATTGATCCTAAAACACTAACAAGTCTTGAAGTTGCAAGTTATGGTAATAGGGATAATGGAGGCGCCCGTCATACAATAGAAGCAAAATTTCAGTCTGAAATGCGCGCAACTCAATTGGCGGATCTTACCTCAGGATTAAGTGTAGACTCTCACAAATTGGACGGGAAACCAATCAATGGTAATAATATTACAACGGGAGGAAAAGTTTTTGAAATTGCTGTTCCACGATATAATCCACAAAATTTAATGGCATATCTGCAGAGAGTATTAGGACAATAAATTAGTGCAATGATATTCAATTGATTTAAGAAAATCTAGAATTTTTGTTTAATCTGACCGCAACCTTTAAATATTACTTCAATATAACATCATAATAAGAAATTCTTCATAGGTCTTAAATATGGAAAATAACGAACTGAAAACAGGTACAACAACTATAGGTTTAGTCTGCAAAGATGGGATTGTATTGGCTGCTGATAAAAGGGCCACTTCCGGTTACTTAGTAGCATGGAAGAAGTTTGATAAGATAATACCTATAACCAGCAATATGGCTGTTACAGTAGCAGGGACAGTTTCTGATGTTCAGTTATTAGTAAAATACCTGAAGGCTGAGCTTAGATTAAAGGATTTAAGAACTGGAAGGGAAACAAACGTAAAGGAGGCTGCAAGCCTTCTGTGCAGTTTTATATACAACAACATAAGGAAATACAGCTTGATTCCGGGAATCTCGCATTTCATACTTGGCGGATTTGATTCAAAAGGGCTCCACTTGTACGATTTAAGCCCCGACGGCTCAATTGTCGAGATTGATGATTACATTTCTTCAGGCTCTGGCTCTGTAATGGCATTCGGAGTTTTGGAGACCTTGTACAAAAAAGGGTTAAGCGTTGATGAGGGAGTAAAACTGGCTGCAAAAGGAATAAATGCGGCAGTCCAGAGAGATATTGCTTCAGGAAACGGGATTGATATTTACACAATAACAAAAGACGGCGTCAAAAAAGTCTTTACAAAAGAACTTGATTACAGAATTGAAGTATAACTTTTCTACAAGCATTCAAAATTTGAATAAAAGAATTGTCTTAAAAAAGAATAATAAAATTATTTAGTTTAACCAATTTTAGCTTTTGAAATTTTAAGAACAATTAGATTTTAAAAATAAATTAACAAACTTTCAAGGGAGGGAATTTTATTATTGCACTAGCTGTTTCCAATTTGCCCTCCACCCACCCAATAAAGTGGAGCAAAATCGTGCTCGATAAAAGAAACACAGCGAGAAGGTGTGGGAACTATCATAAGCCGGTCAGGAGCAGGAAGATATGTTCCCCTGATGAAAAATTAACACAAATAATCAAATTAAAAAATGAAATCTAAAAACAAAAATCAAGGAGTTGAGATTTAATTAGAAATTTTTCTAACTGATTAAAATGCCAGACATTACAAAAGAAATTCTAAGGAACTTGCCGGAAAATACGATAAGCGACGTTAATTTTGAAGGCGCTAATATAGTCCTGTATACAAAAGACAAAGATTTTTTCCTGAATAACAACGGAATAATCAAGAGGATTGTCGACGACATAAAGAAAAGAGTTGAGTTAAGGCCGGATCCGAGCATTACAATGGGCATGGAAGAGGCTGAAAAAGTAATCAAATCTTTGATTCCGGAGGAAGCCGGAGTTGACCAGGTCATATTTGACCCGCAGAGAAGCAGAGTTATAATCGAAGCCGATAAGCCGGGGCTTGCAATCGGTAAGCAGGGCTCTTTGCTGAGAGAAATCAGAGTGCAGACGTTTTGGGTTCCATTAATAAGAAGAAAGCCAGCTATACGCTCAAAGTTAATTGAAAATGTAAGGGCAGTCCTTTACCAGCACAGCGATTACAGAAGAAAATTTTTGGATAAAGTCGGCCACAGGATTTATGATGGCTGGAAACGGGAAAAGAAAAATGAGTGGATAAGGCTGTCTTATCTTGGAAGCG
>CAYHTH010000136.1:0-2709 GCA_964359525.1 uncultured Methanosarcinales archaeon
TTGTAGCTCTGGTATTTTCTATCAGATTGAATGGATTTTGTAAGTCTAAACTTTTGCATTTCACTCATAAACATAGAGCAAACATATATCCAAATGGATTTCTGGATAATCATGTATTTGTTAAAAACTTAAAAGTTTAGCATTCGAAAACTATTTATACTTAATTTATAAGTGAATATTTATGCCCAAAAAATCCTCCAAAATCTCCATAATAGGCGCTGGCTTCGTAGGCAGCACTGCAGCTTACGCCTGCCTTATAGACGGCGCTGCTTCTGAAATTGCTTTGATTGATGTCAACAGGGAAAAAGCGCAGGGCGAAGCAATGGACCTGCAGCATGGGCTGATGTTCAAGCCAAATGTAAAGATAACATTTGGAAATGACTACAGCTTGTGCAAAGATGCTGAAATTGTTGTCATAACAGCCGGCGCTCACCAAAAGCCCGGAGAAACGCGAATTGATTTAGTGAACAGGAATTCTGCAATTTTCAGGCAGATGATTCCCCAGATTACAAAACACAACAAAGACTGCATTTTGCTTGTTGTCTCAAACCCCTTGGATGTTTTGACTTATTTAACTCTGAAATATTCAAAATTCCCAAAGCACAAGGTTATCGGCTCCGGAACAATTCTTGACACTGCAAGATTCAGGTACATGCTCGGCAGATATTTTGAAGTCAGCCCAAACAGCGTGCATGCCTACATCATGGGCGAGCACGGTGATTCATCATTTCCAGTCTGGAGCACTGCAAACATTGCCGGCGTTTCATTAAAAAATTTCAAGAAGTACAATAAAAAAGCAATGGATAAGATTTATGCTGAAACAAAAAATGCAGCTTACGAAGTGATAGCAAAAAAAGGCGCAACTTATTACGCGATTGGCCTGGGAATAACAAAAATTGTGAAATCTATTTTATCAAATCAAAATGAAGTTTTGGCATTATCATCTTATCTGACGAATTATCACGGTGTTAGTGATGTATGCCTGAGCGTTCCAACAATTGTAAACAGAAACGGAATCAAAGAGCACGTTGTCATGCCATTAAATTCGCTTGAGAAAAAACAGCTGAGGAAATCTGCGAATTTGATTAAGAAAGTTATTAAGCAATGTAGGTGTTAATTGCCAATAAATTTTGAGTAAACAGACTTTGCTTCCTTTTCATCCTTTGCTTTTATTAGTGCCCTTCCGTCCTGAAATATTGTTAATTTATTGTCAAAGTTTAGACAATAATCAAAATCAATCACTTTTCCGATTCCCTTTAATCTATTTTTTAGATTATTAAATTCTTTTTTATCAATTGATTTATTTTTAATCTGAAACATTCCGTTCCCGCACATTTTGATTATTCGTGATGATTTTTTCCCTGAAAGGTATTCAAAATTTCTCCTAATACAGCACTCGCATTTTTTATTTACTTTTATTTTTAGCAATTCATTTTTCCATACGTCAAAAAATAATAAATCCTGTTCATAATTTTTATTTAGCAAAATTTTAATTGCCTCATTTACCTGAACTGATGGGATTATGTGCGTTATTGTGTTCAGAACTCCTGTTGTTTCGCATGTATCTAACTGTGCAGCTTCTTTTAGGAAACATCTCAGGCACGGATTATTCCTTTCCGGAACAACGTCAAAAACATACCCTTTGCTTCCGACTGCAGAGGAATAGATGAAAGGTATTTTATTTTTTACAGAAAAATCATTAATCAAAAACCTCGTTTCTAAGTTATCTGTGCAATCTAAAATTAAATCAATATTTTTAATATTGATAACTTTCGTGATGTTATTATAATTTAAATCATCAACAAAAATATCAATATTAACTTCTGAATTAATCTTATTTAATTTTTCTTTTGCTGCCATTGCTTTTGGCTTTCTAATATCTGATTCATCATATAAACTCTGCCGCTGCAAGTTTGACAATTCAATAATATCCCTATCAATTAAAATTAATTTTCCAATTCCTGCTCTTGTTAACAGTTCAGCGGCAACACTGCCTAATGCACCCAATCCAATTACTGCAACAGCGCTTTTTCTTAATTTTTGCTGGCCTTTTTTTCCTATTTCAGCGAATATTTCCTGGCGTATGTAGCGCATAAGGCTTGGTTAATCTGAGGATTATTTAAAAGTTTATATCAACAACATTTTTATATAACCCATTAAACTAATCTTTTATGCAATCCGAATTCGCTGAAAGGCAGAAACATGATATTATGCGTGACATCTCTGCGCTTGGCAGCCTGATTTTTTATATTCTTTTGATGATATTATTTTTTGCATTGAATGATTACACTCCTCTGGAAAAATTGTTTGTTGGAATAATTTTAATGTACCTCGTTACCATAATTACAAGATTAGTTTATTTCAAAAACAGGCCTGATAAATTTGCTTATCATAATGTAATAGAAAAAATAGATGCAGCTTCTTTTCCAAGCCTGCATGCTGCAAGAACAGGTTTCCTGTCGGTGTTTTTTGTTTATTATTTTAATAATATGCTCATTTCAGTTATTTTGGCCGTGCTTGCGCTTGGGATTTTATTTTCAAGGGTTTATTTAAGAAAACACGATTTCAAGGATGTTTTGGCAGGCGCAGTTTTGGGAGTTTTGGCTTATTTTGCTGTAAATCTTATTCTGGTTTGAATTCTGGCTGTATTCGGGTTTTTTCCATAACATTTATATATCCCCTTAACAATCGTTAAGTCATGCAGGAAAC
>CAYHTH010000137.1:0-2634 GCA_964359525.1 uncultured Methanosarcinales archaeon
TCCAAAAAGGGTATATGCTAAATGATAAAGTTTTGAGATTCAGCAAAGTAAAAATCTCAGCGGAGAATAAAAAATAAATTCAAATTAAAAAATTAAAAGAATAAAAACAAAATTCACAATAATAAAAAATTAAAAAATCAATTTAAATCGGAGGAATCAAAATGGCAAAAGAAAAAATTATAGGAATTGATTTAGGAACAAGCAATTCAGCAGCTTCTGTTTTGCAGGGAGGAAAGTCAACAATAATTCCAAGCGCAGAAGGAACAACAGCTTACGGAAAGGCATTTCCAAGCGTAGTCGCATTTACAAAAGACGGCCAGATTTTAGTCGGAGAGCCGGCAAGAAGGCAGGCTGTTTCAAATCCTGAACATACAATAATGGCTGCCAAGAGAAAGATGGGCACCAATTACAAGTACAATGTTAACGGCAAAGAATACACTCCGCAGCAAATTTCAGCATTCATTCTTCAGAAAATAAAAAAAGATGCAGAAGAATTTCTTGGCGATAAAGTCAACAAGGCAGTCATCACAGTTCCTGCATATTTTGACGATAACCAGAGGCAGGCAACAAAAGACGCAGGAGAAATTGCAGGATTAGAAGTTGTAAGAATAGTAAATGAGCCGACTGCTGCCTCAATGGCTTACGGTGTTGATAAGCAAGATAAAGAGCTGAAAATTCTGGTTTTTGATTTAGGCGGAGGAACTCTGGACGTCACAATAATGGAATTTGGCGGCGGAGTTTTCCAGGTATTGTCAACTTCCGGCGACACTCAGCTCGGCGGAACAGACATGGACCAAACTCTTGTTGATTATTTGGCTTCTGAATTCAAAAAGACTGAAGGAATTGACCTGAAAAACGACAAGACCGCTATACAGAGATTAAGGGAGGCTGCAGAAAAAGCAAAGATTGAGCTGTCAACAGTTTTTGAGACTGACATAAATCTGCCGTTCATAACAGCAACAAGCGACGGGCCAAAACATTTGACCTTGAAGCTGACAAGAGCAAAGCTGGAGAGTTTGATTGACCCGATAATAAGGAGATGCAAGCATCCATTGGAGCAGGCAATCAAAGATTGCAAATTGTCTGCAAGCAAAATTGACAAGATTATCCTAGTCGGCGGCCCAACGAGAATGCCGATTGTAAGAAAATTTGTTGAAGATTACGTTGGCAAGCCTGCTGAAAGAGGCGTCGATCCAATGGAGTGTGTTGCAATGGGTGCAGCGGTTCAGGCAGGCGTTCTTGCAGGGGAAGTCAAAGATATTTTGCTCCTTGACGTAACTCCATTAAGCCTGGGAATTGAAACTCTGGGAGGAGTATTCACAAAATTAATTGAAAGAAACACAACAGTCCCTACAAAAAAACAGCAGGTTTTCAGCACAGCAGCCGACAATCAGACAGCTGTTACAATCAGAGTCGGGCAGGGTGAAAGGTCAATGTTCAGCGATAATAAAGTGCTTGGCCAGTTTGACTTAGTCGGAATACCTCCGGCGCCAAGGGGAATCCCGCAGATTGAAGTCACTTTTGACATTGATGCGAACGGAATCCTGCATGTAAATGCAAAAGACCTCGGCACAGGAAAAGAGCAGAGCATTAAGATAACTGCCGCCCAGAAATTGAGCGACGAAGAAATCGAGAAGATGAAAAAGCAGGCTGAAGAATTTGCCGAGGTTGACAGGAAAAAGAAAGAAGAGATTGAAACAATTAACCAGGCAGATACGCTGGTTTACACAACAGAAAGGCTATTCAAAGAGCTGGAAGGGAAAGTGCCTTCAAAAGAGATTGAAGAAATCAAGGGCAAAATTCTTGAACTAAAAGAATTGTTAAAGCCGGCAGAAAAAGATATTCCATCAATCAAGAAGAAGATGGAAGAGATAAACGAAATGGTGCAGAAGATGTCAACAGAGCTGTACCAGAAGGCAGGGCAGCAGTACCAGCAAGCCCATCCTCAAAATGGAAATAGTGGAGAAGCAGGCAATGCCGGAAATTCCCATCCAAAAGATGACAATGTAGTTGATGCCGATTACGAAGTCAAGGACGAAGAGAAAAAGAAGAAATAAAATTAATTTTTTATTTTAATTTTTGGCATATGAAAATCCCCACAAAAGAGGAATGCTTAAGACTATTGAAAGCTAATAACATCCCTGATAATATTATCGCCCATACAAAAAAAGTCTGCGATTTTTCTATGAAAGTTTATGAGGTGTTATATAACAGAAGCATAAAGGTAAACAAAAATTTAGTTGCGGCAGCAGCCTTATTACATGATATAAAAAAGCTAGAGCTGGAAGAGCATGAGATTAAAGGAGCTAAATATATTCAATCCCTAGGTTATCCGGAAGTTGCTGTCTTAATAAAAAAACATGGATTAAGACATTCCAATGAAAAAGAATTCAAGCCCATAACTTGGGAAGAAAAAATTATATTTTATTCTGACAAAAGAGTAAAAAATGACAAGATAGTCAGTGTCGACGAAAGGTTTGAATATATAAAGCAAACATATTTCAGACCCACCAAAGATTTAAATAAAAGTAGTGGGTCTGAAATCTTGCAAACCGCAACCGGTTTGCAATATAAAAGAGAGGATGTTGAAAAAGAGATAAAATTAACTAAAGATATTGAGAAAGAATTATTGGG
>CAYHTH010000138.1:0-2613 GCA_964359525.1 uncultured Methanosarcinales archaeon
GACATTTTATTCGTGAAATGGTCTATAATCAGCTTTATAAATATTTCTTTTACAGATAGTGGTGCGTATTAGGTTGTTTTGTCATCATTTACCTCTTTTGGTGCGTTCTGGTTGGTATCACCCATATTTAAATTAAAAATTATGTTAACATTATTCACTATTTTTTGCTCTGAATCCCCTTGAATTATTGTGTTCTTATTGTGATTACCAACTATTTTAATTGGTTCTGTATCTCTTGATTTTTCTTTTCCAAAAAATTTTAAAATTTTGACAGTTATTAAACCACCGACAGCACTAACCAAAACATCTTTTGCATAAATCACAATAGGCACACATACTTCTTTAAATTCTATTTGTGATAATTCTAAAATATTTTTAACATCTTCAATGCCTTCAATGGATTTTAAATCCTCAATAAATTCAGCAGTTTGTTGATTATTAACTCCTTCTATTGTAAGTTTAATTTGCTTCATTTTTAACCTCCAAACTCTTTCTTAAAAGAGCCATCCACTTGTTGCCTTCCAAATCAACGCCGATTTTCGCCTTTAAGCCAGGTGTTGATACATCCTTTTAACCTAAATCTCTCCAGTCTCAAATCCATCCCTACAATAATCATTTCAAAACATATATAAATATGTTTCCAAAGAGGCTAAGTTTGTGAAAAAGAGTGTTGTGATTGCAATATCGGTAGTCTTTCTGTTAATTATTGTTATAGGTGTAGTAGGCGTTGGCTCAAAAAAAGTTGATTGCTCCGGAATTGAAGACGCCAAGCAAAAGAACAGGTGCCACCTTTATAATCTTCTTAGCTCATACGGGTTTGTTAAGGATTATGATGAATTCATGAAGAAAAAGCCTTATGAAAAGCCTGCACCCCAATACTTTACAATGAAGTTCAGAGACGAGGCAGTTGATAAAGAGGAAGATGGCAGGTTTGATGCACTTAGAATATATGCCGAAGTTAATGTCGATGATGCAGGAGATTATATCATAGAGACGTGGCTGCATGACGAAAATAACATGCCATTCTATAAATTTGAAGAGACTATTCAATTACAGAAAGGCTTGAATGAGGCTGTCATCGAAGTTCCGTCTAAAATTGTGTATGAAAAAAGGATAACTGGTTCGTTAAAAATGCCTTACATAAGGCTGCTTAAAGACGGCAAGCAGCTTGAATCTGTTACAACAGAATATTATACCAATCCACATAAATACAGCGATTTTTATGCTGAATTGCCGGACTTGATAATAAAGAGTGCAGAAAAGAAAGGAGACACTTTGCAAGTGACCATTGCAAATGTTGGCAAAAAGCATGCCTTTTCAGTGTTTATTGACTTGATTTTTGAAGGGCAGGAAATAATAGGAAAGGCAAACCCGTACCAAGCCAGTCTGATGAAAATAGGGGATGAAAAAACATTCAACATCGATTTAAAAGGACAAAATGTTGATGCAGTCATTGTTGATCCTTGGAATAAGGTTGATGAGAGTGATGAAGAAAACAATACATTCCCAATACCATGAAAAAAGAATTAATTGTATTACTATTGCTTTCTTTCTTAGTTAATGCATGCGTTAATGAAACAATTAAATACGAGCAGCCAACATTAAACCAAACAAAAGCTCCAGAAAATAAAACAATAGGCGAGAAAGAGAAAATTAATGAGTCTAAACCTCAAGTGTTAAGTGCTGAACAAATATGCATTGAGATGGGGGGAGGTTGGTTTTATTTTCCAAATACTTGCGTTGATTCCTGCACTAAAGCGAGGTCTAAAGAACCAGTTGTATGCGGTCAGGCATTTACGTGGGGTTGTAAATGCGGAACGAGTAAATGTTGGAATGACACTGGTTGTGAACCTACACTGCATGAAGAATCATTAGCGTCTATCAATGAAACAATAGAGAATGATATTCCGACGGAGTGCGGCGATTTCTTAAGCAACGAGCATGTTATGTTTGGCTACCCAAGCAAAGAACGTCTTCTTGAAAGGCAAGCTTATGTCCTTTCCCATGACGATGACAAAAAAGTTGCAAGGTGGGTAAGCTACCATCTGACAGATGAGTACTTAGTGGAGAATGCTATAAGGTCGGATAAATTCAAAGCCGACCCGGATATTCCTAAAGGAAAAAGGGCAGAACTAGAAGACTATAAGGGAAGCGGTTTTGACAGAGGACATATTGCTCCGTCAGCAGACATGGTGAGGAGCCAGAGCATCAATGACGAAAGCTTTTTGCTTTCAAACATGGTACCGCAAGATCCTTCGTTAAATAGAGGTATATGGGCAACTCTGGAGGATAAAGTTCGCGATTGGGCTAAAAAAAGGAAAAGCATCTTGATAATTGCAGGACCTATATTCAATGATGGACACAAAACAATAGGTACAAACAAAGTTGGAGTGCCGCAACGTTTCTACAAAATAATTGTTTCTGGGCAGGACTGCAATTTTGATTCAATTTCTTTTATATTCCCTAACGAGAAAGCGCAAAATAGTCTTGAATTTTATGTAACATCAATAGATAAAATAGAATCTGAAACGGGCTTGGATTTCCTTGATGTACTTGAAGATACTCTAGAAGAAAAGATTGAATCTGCTTCAGCCAAAGGATTGTGGGGCAGCT
>CAYHTH010000139.1:0-2589 GCA_964359525.1 uncultured Methanosarcinales archaeon
GATTGCTGGCAACGGCATTGAAGTCCTACCAGCTTGCAGGCAACGACATGATGGTAACATTCATAAGGGAGAACTTCGGCAATAAGCTGTCCAGCTATTGATTTTTTAGAGGATGAAGTATGGTTGTATTATTTAAAATTGAAGGGATAATAGTAAGAATACAGCCCCATCCATATGGACAAACGTTTCTTTTTGATATAGCTGATTACGAAAATAAAAAAACACATAAATTTGAATTGGGTGTTGGAGAAATTGGGCCTAACGGAGAAAATCTAAAAAGGTTTCAACACTTAATAAACAAATACAAAAAGAAAATTGTTAACCATGATGATTTATTAGAGCTACTAAAAGAGGAATATCTGAACAAGACCGCAACATTTGTGATAGAAAATCATTTGATATAGGTACTAAAACTAAAAGAGGATTGATAATATGGAACAGCAGCTTGATGCTTTTACGCAGAAGAGATTTGAATTGATGGTTGAGATGGCAACGAAAAAGTTGCAGCAGGAGATTGATTCTTTGAAAGTTGCTTTTAACTCTTTGAATGGTGAGCTTAATTCCATAAAGAGCCAGGTTTCAAGGGCACAATTCCAGCCACCACAGCAATCTCATCACGTTTCAGGGCCGGTCGCTGAAGAATCCCAGCCTGCTTATGAAGAGCAAAGCGTTTCGGCAAAAAAAGATGTTAAGATAGTTGACTGCAGGCCTGATGGCGAAAGGAAAGGAGAATTCGTAAGCGGCTCTGCAAAAAACTCCGAGCCAATAAGGCCAAGATTTGGAGATTACAAGTCAGAAGATGTCAGCATTGACAAGTTCTTTTATTTTGGAAGGAAATGAACCACTTTAGGTTGTGGAGATGGTATACTAGTTACTGCGAAGTCATACCCTTTTTCTCCCAAGGAGAATTCTAGCACCTGGGAGATAGTCGGATCTGGTGTAGCATAAACTCTTGTAGAAGTTCTGCCATAATGCTCTTCGACATTCCGAGGTTTTGCGTCATTTGGGAATATGCCTCTTATTATGAAAAAATCTCTCTCCTTGGGGTCCGGAAAATAACCCTCTGCAGTATTATCAAACACTACCTCACCAGTAAGATTACGAATTTTTTTAGCATACCGAAATTCTTTAGCATACTGAAATAAATTGTATTGAAATTCCCAAACGTGCTCATTTGAAGGTCCATCAAGGACTAAAAGTGCAGGTTTTTTTTTAACTCGGCTAAGCCTCCTAACGATTGCTTCCAATCCATCCTCATAATCCAGTATTTTCATAAGTCAAAGGTAACAGGTCTAGGATATAAAACTTTCCATTATTTAACTACTTAAAAATAACAAATATTAGTCCACCATAAACATTTTGCTGTCTTTTCCAACATCAAAGAATCCTAATCTTGCACCGACATCTAAGAATGCATGTGCATAACAAACTGCGCCGAATGCATTTACCAAATCTTTTTTTTTCTCGAAGAATTTCGCGTCATCAAAATACCTTTGCGCTAAGTCCAATAAATCTTCAGCCTGTTTTCTATGCTCTTCAACAATTTTGACTTTTTTAAGTGCGAGAGAAGTAAGTTCAAAGTATTTTGCGAGTTTTTGTTCTAGTGTTTGGGACATTTTAGTTTATAGTAATTATTTTATTAATCTCCTCTACGGCATTCTTGGATTTAAACGTATTTAATTTGCCCAGAATTTTATAAATCAGCTTTTTATTTACTGTAAAAATTCTATAAGGCTTTATCTTGCTTTCAAATTCCAAATGGCCATTTTCCATATCTTTATTTGTTATTTTGATTGAATGTTCTTTATCCTCCGGATTTGATGTGATCAAGCAGCATACTACATCATCTTGCTTAGAATTAAAATCAGGTGAAGAAATAACCAAGGCAGGCCTTTTCTTTGCACCGCTTAAATCCGTATAAGGAAAGGGTATCAAAATTATGCTTCTCTGCTCAATACTTGTTCCAGCGCTCATCGTACTCATTGTCCCAGTCCCTTTTTAATGTTTCTTCGGAAAGGAGCATAGTTCCTATGGACTCTCCTTCTATTCCTAATTTCTTTAAAAAAGAGTCTGCTTTCTGTAGTATCAGCTGTTCCCCTCTGGACACAAGCACAAGCTTATCGCCTTTCTTAAGATGCATGCCTTCCCTTATCTCTTTTGGAATGCTTATCTGCCCTTTTTCACTTAATTTTAAAGTTTTGAGTTCCATTTTAAAAGTAAAATAATTCTTACTTATATTTAAATGTATCTATTTTTAAATTTTTAACAGCTTGGAGTTTAAGAAGTAAGTTGGAAGTATTTTTCTGATTTATTTTCAATTTTGGGGTTCATTTTCAAGAAAATAAATATAATAAAAGAAAAAATAAAATCAAAGATGATTTCTAAGCTCTTTGCCTTTCTCAATTCCAATGTCCAGCATCTTGTCTATATCCTCTGCTGACAACGGCATGTCTCCGCCTTTCTGCATTGCGCACAGGGTTCCGTTTTCAATTGAAGAAACTGTAAGCCTTGCATCAACTACTTTCTCCTCTTCTGTGTCAGGGTCAACAATGAACTTGTTGCCTATCTTTATCACAGTAACTGCAATCG
>CAYHTH010000140.1:0-2583 GCA_964359525.1 uncultured Methanosarcinales archaeon
TTCATACCTTATAGTCTAAGTGTTCAGCAGAAGCCTATGCATGGTTTTCATTTTTCTTCCTAAACTTCTACTTTTCAAAATCAACAGAACTGGTTGTATCTCTAAGAAAATAAAACCTAGGAACGAAGCATTAGCGTAGTGACTGTGGTTTTTATTTTAATTTTTTGGGATTAGTTTATCCTTCAAACTTCTCAACTTTGTAAGCATAAACCTCAATATTGCTTTCTTTCCATGCAAATGGGTTCAATCCTGCTTTGTAGCACAGCTGCATTAAAAAGTCTTCTTTATCAGGAATTTTTTCCCATACTTGCGGGAGAAAAATAGCCATTCTGCGCCCTTGTCTTAGTATGACTCCCTCATCATGATTTAATTTTTTCAAAAGTTGATTGGAGTCGATGCAATTGAGCAGGACAGGGTCGCTTAGGATTGATATTTCAATATTTATTTTGTCTAATTCCGGCTTTGATAAAGAGGGAAACCTGTAATCATGGTAAGCTGCATTAATTGCATTATGGATTATTGATTTATGTACTGTATCATTAGGGAGCAGGCTTCCAATGCATCCTCTGAGTTGTCCGTTAACATGGATTGTGACAAAAACTCCGTGCCTTTCCTCGGCAATCGGCGGGATTGGATTATCAAAAGCTACGCCAGAATTTTTTGTTATTGCTTCTCTTGCAAGCTGAAGGAAAAATCTTTTGTTTTTTTCGCTGAGCATTTTATTCATACAACGCAAAACTCGCATACCCGACTACCCTGCTTTTATCTCTAGCAGTATCGCCTGAATTCTTGTAATCCAGTAATTCGCATTTCCATTTGAGTTGGTTTGCTATATCAATTGCAGTTAAGATAGGAATTTTTCCGCATGCATCCCCTTCTCTTTCCATTTTATTGTAATCTAAATTTTTGATGGCATTAATTGTATTTGTGTCAATCTTGACTGCAGTATAATAATCATTGAAATGGCTTAAATCAGAGCTGATTATCAGCAGTGTATTATCATCAATAATTTTTTGTATTTTTTTGCTAATTTCTCTTGGATTTATGTCGCCTGCAACCAAAGGCAGAATTTCAAAATTATTTAAAATTCTCTGCAAAAATGGAAGCTGAACCTCCAAGCAATGCTCATTGAAATGCGCAGCTTCTGCTTTCAAAAAATTATTTTCCAAAACTTTTACTTTTCCAAGAGGAGTTTCCCAATAATCATTTACATCAGAAGCAACATCATTAAAATAAACATTATGGGAAGGGCCTAATAAAACAATTTTAATTTTTTTATTTTGATATTTTTTTAAAAATAAATAAGCATAAGCAGCTACCTGTCCAGAATAAATGTAGCCAGCATGGGGAATAATTAATGCTTTTAGGTTTCCATCAATTTTTACATCAGGAACTTTTCTAAGAAAACCGTCAATCATTGACTTCAATTCTTCCCTATTTTCAGGATAAAACATTCCGGCAACAGCAGGTTTTCTTATTTTCATTTCCAAACACCTGGTATTTTTTCTCCGCACTTATTACATTTCCCATTGTCAAAATTCTCTATTGTTATGAAATAGCCATTTCTTCTTATTAGCAAAGCATCGCAGTTGGGGCAATAGGTGTTAGAATGCTTTTCGTCTAGAATATTCCCCACATAAACAAATTTCAACCCTTTCTTCTTGCCTATATCATAAGCCTTGAAAATAGAGGCATAGCTTGTAGACGGCACATCAAGCATTTTGTAGTCAGGATGGAAGGCAGTAACGTGCCAAGGAATATTTTTATCAACACTCAAGATAAATTCAGCAATTTTTTCCAGCTCGTCATCTGAATCATTTTTTCCAGGAATGATTAATGTTGTTATTTCAATCCAGATTCCCAGCTCATGTACTTTTTTAATTGTTTCAAGTACATTCTCAATCTTGCCTTGGCATATTTTCATGTAGAATTCATTTGTAAAAGCCTTCAAATCAATGTTCATTGCGCTTACATAAGGCTTTAGCAATTGCAATGCTTCTTCTGATTCATAGCCGTTGCTAACTAAAACATTTTTTATATTTTTTTTATTGGACAATTTAGAAGTATCAAAAAGGTATTCAAAAAATATGATTGGCTCATTGTAAGTATAAGCTATGCTTGGAATGCTTCTTTCTTCACAAATCTTAACAATTTTTTCAGGTGGCAGTTCATACCCAAATTTTCCCACTTCAACATCCATTAAATCTGGTTTTTTCTCTTTCAATAATTTCAATCTTAAATCTTTTGTGGCTTGCGAAATATCCCAGTTCTGGCAGAATGTGCAGCCGAAATTGCAGCCTACTGTGCCTAAGGAGAATATTTGCGTGCCTGGCAGGAAATGGAACAACGGCTTTTTTTCAACTGGATCTACATTAACAGCCGATGGTTTTCCATAAACAAGCAGATACAGCTTGCCATCCTTATTCTGCCTTACACCGCAAATTCCGGTATGGTTTGGTGCGATTATGCATTTCTGCTTGCATGCTGTGCAAAGGACTTTGTTGCTTTCCAATTTTTGGTACAGGATAGCCTCGTGCATAACGCCTTAATAAGCCTCAAAGTTTAAAAATTTAGTTGTTTTAT
>CAYHTH010000141.1:0-2582 GCA_964359525.1 uncultured Methanosarcinales archaeon
TGAAAGATGACAAGTTTATTACTCTTGACCGGACTGCTTTCTATCCAAATGGCGGCGGCCAGCCTCACGATACCGGTGTTATGGCTTGCAATGGAGAAGAATATCCGGTAGTTTTTGTCGGCAAATTTTCAGGCCAGATAAGCCATGAAGTTTCAAAACCAGGACTGAAAGCTGGAGACAAAGTTGCTTGTAAATTGGATTGGGACAGAAGATATAGGCATATGAGAATGCACACTGCTGCCCATATTATAGATGCAATTCTTTACAATGAAGCCGGCGCTTTATGCACAGGCAACCAATTAGGCTTGGATAAATCAAGAATTGACTTTTCTTTGGATGTTTTAGATAGGGACAAGATTCAACACTATGTTGACCTGGCAAATGAATGGGTTAAGAAATCAGTTGATGTCAAGATTTATACCTTACCCAGAGAAGAAGCATTGAAGATACCCGGAGTTGTAAAATTAGCATCAGTAATGCCACCTGAAGTTTCTGAATTAAGAATTGTTGAGATTCCAGATATTGACTTGCAGGCAGACGGAGGAACACAAGTCAGGAATACTTCTGAGATTGGAAATATAAGTCTGGTTTCTGTTGAGAACAAAGGAAAGAATAACAGAAGAATGTATTTTACGCTGGATTAAATTTCTTTACTTCTAAGTAGTTACAAAATAGAAAGATTTATAAAGGAGAAATAAGCTTATTTTAATCTATGTGGGTGAGACTATTTTAACAACAAGAAGAAGATTTTTGAGTACCGTATCTTCAGGCGCAATAGGCAGCTTAATAGCGGCAAGAACAGGAAATCTTGAAGGCATATTAGATGCCGCTTCAGTTCAGGATAGAAGAATCACCTTTGAAGAATCTTTGAAGGATGAAGGGGGCAGAAAAGGTTTAAGACAAAAATATCTTGAGCAGCTTGTCAAAGATTCTCCATATGGTAAGTATATAAATAATGTTGTTTATGACCATGATTTTTCCCAGGCGATTAAATCGGCTACAGATTTGGAAAGAATTTGGAACAATCCACGGCTTTTAGAAGAGGAGTTAAATGAAGCTCTTTTTTTGAATGATCCGGCATATTCAAGATTGGACGCAAAGAAAAGAAGCGAGCAAAGAAAAAATTATTTAGCTTCCAGCGAGAATAGAAATGAATTTAATGGATATTTGGTAAGAAGGAACAAACCATTGGTTGAATATATAAAAACTCGTAGCGCGATTGTGCTAGGTTCGCCATTTGGTACTAAAACTAAACCCACACTTTATGTGTTTGGTGATAGTTTTGAACAAGCAACACTTCCCTCGCTGAAAGGACCCATAAGAGTATTACCCTCAGAATCTCGAATACTTGTTACTTTAGCTCACGAATTTGTCCATGTTGAGGATGAATTTAATGGGATTTTAGATATAAACCCGGCAATAACCAGCAAAAATTATTTAGATGTTCATCCTGAAGTTTTTGAATTTGTGAAGGAAATAAGAGGCTATCTAAAAGGAATAGAAACGGCTACTAGGCTTGAGAATCCAAACAAAGGCTATTTGATGACCAATGATTTTGAAAAATTGCCGCCTGCCTATTTTTTGGCTACTCAGGCATTGCGCCAGTATATAGTTGGGAAGGAGCAAACATTAATTCCGGATAAATTATCTTTTCAGGATAAGGGGTATGTAGTGAATCAACTCCTTGAAATCCGAAAGAGAGCGCCAGAAATGTTAATACAGCCTGATGTGAACAGATTTTCCAGGAGTTTTGGGATACAATAAAATGCTCCAAAAATCAATCAAAATAATCGAGGAAATGCAGTATCCAACCGGGCTTTTTGCAGCCAGCAGACTGGACGTTAAAACCGGCTACAATCTTTCATGGATAAGGGATAATGTTTACACTTTGATAGGATTGGAAGCGGCTCAGAAATATAATCTTGTGAAAAAAACATTAAGGGCTTTGCTTGATATTCTTTTGAAGCATGAATATAAAATTGACTGGGCAATAAAAGAAAAGCCGAGGCACGCTTACCAGTACATTCACGCGCGATATAATCCAATCACGATGCAGGAAATCTGGGAAAACTGGGGCAACAAGCAAAATGACGCAATCGGCGCTTTATTGTTTAAGATTGGCGATTTAGAAGAAAGAAATATTAAAATTATTAGAAATGAAAATGATTTAAGAATTATCCAGAAACTTGCGAATTATCTCGAAAGCATTGAATACTGGCATGACAAGGACAATGGAATGTGGGAAGAGAATGAAGAAATTCACGCGTCTTCAATCGGCGCCTGTGTTGCCGGCCTGAAAAAAATAAGCAGAATTGTTGATGTTCCAGTTGATTTAATAAAAAAAGGACAAACTGCTTTGAATGAATTATTGCCCCGCGAATCAGAAACAAAAGAATGTGATTTAGCTTTATTGTCCTTGATTTACCCATACAACATTGCAACTAAAGAACAAAGAGAATCTATTTTGAAAAATGTTGAAGAGAAATTATTAAGGGAAAAAGGAGTTCTAAGATATTTAGGCGACCAGTACTATAATAAAAACGGAGAAGCACAATGGACAATGGGATTGCCATGGTTGGCAA
>CAYHTH010000142.1:0-2582 GCA_964359525.1 uncultured Methanosarcinales archaeon
AATGGGTTTGAATAAATTTTATCGTTATAATTTATATTTCCATAATCATATCCAATATTATGCTGATTCATAAAATTAACATTCATATCCATATTCCTGGGGTTATTTTTTCCGATATAAACCAAAACATCCGCTTCATTCCCATTATCAGTATAATAGCCGGAAACTAAATTATTTTTAATATAATCCTTAAACTCAGACTCAATATTTGAAGGCTCTAAAACAGTTGAAACAAAAACATAAGGCAATCCTAAAAATGTCTTGTATGCGTAGTTATTATTTTCATCCGATTCAGAAATTTCATTGTCATAATCAGCGCTAACCAAGATTTTTTCTTTATCTTTCAATGGCAGGATTGAACTGAAAGTTGCATTTGCATTTCTGGCTATGTTGAATATTGCGGTATTATTGTCAAGCGTTTCAGTGTTATAGATTATTACTTTAGCATTATCAGCTTGCATTTGTCCGTTATTTTTTATTATGGCAGTAACATTGATGTGAGTTGAATTATATTTAAAGAAATTAATATCTGAAGCTGAAACAGACAAATCCATCGTATAATTATTGCTGTCAAGAAAAGTCTTAATCTGCCCATCTTTTGACCATATTAAATCCAGCCCCTTATTTCCGTCCAAATCAACAGCAATCGGATGGTATTTGCCCAGATTGTAATCAAAAATTGAAGCTCCGTTTAGAAGATAAATATGAGTTGAGGTTACGATTTCCTTGCTTCCGTCATCGTTCATGTCTGCAGCCATTGCTGTTTCCTTCACTCCATCCGGAAAACTGCTTAGATTTACTTTTGCAATCTCATCTCCGCTGTAATTGTAGCAGTTTAAAGCCATATGAGAAAATGCAATTGCCCCTATCTTATTCTTAACGTCTTTTACAAAGCATATGTCATCAATAGCATTTTTGTCATAGTCCAGAACAAAAGGGTTTGTGCCTTCCCATCTGCTCTTTTCACCGCTTCCGTCATCGCAACGGCTGTTAATTGCAGTTGGCGCATCGCACTTTGAAAACAGCTTTGTGCCATTATGGCTGTAAACAAACAGCTCAGTAAACCAGTCAGTGCCATCGTTATTCCTTGAATCATCATAAAACACGCTTGCTGCAATTTCCAGCTTATTGTCATTATTCAAGTCCACCAAAACCGGCTGGCCTTTTAAAGTGAATAGCTGAAAGTACAAAGAGTCGCCTAGGATAAGAGGGGAAAATATATTGTCAATTATTCCCCGATTATTAAAATCAGTATCTAATCTTCTGCTGCTTAAATCGAAAACCAGAAACCCATAGCCATTGGAATTATCCTCGTTAAACCACCATACTGCCTCATATCTTCCATCATTATGGATGTCTCCGATTGCCGGAACTGTCTGTCTTGTTTCATTGTAAACAGAAGTATTATAAATGCTATAATTCCGGGAAATCAATTCTATAACATTCACATAATTCTTCTTGTTCTTGAAAACACAAATGGCCGTTTCATTTAAATTCACGCATTTTATTCCTGAAAAATTTGATTCATTGTTCAAAGTAATATTAAAATTCTGGACTAATTTTGAATTATTAATTTTGTAGGCAAAAAAATAATCTAAACTTTGCCGTGAATTAAATATAATATTCCTTGTGCCGTTAAAATCAAATAAAGTCGGCTGGCCCAATATGCTCCCAATTTTCGCTTGAAATTTTATTTCCAATTGCGGATTAAATATTATCAGGGAATTGTTGGAAAATATTACGATTTCATTCTTGCCGTCATTATCCAAATCCGAAATCAAGGGCTGAAAATCCGTTCCAAAATCATTATTGGAAAAATTCGCAGTCTTAAGGGGAAAATACCCTTTTCCATCAGAGCTTGCACTATTTCTTAAGTCGTTCTCGTATGTATTCCAATCTGCATCAACGCTTAGTGCTAAGATTAGAAAAAATATTACAAAATAGCCAAATCTCATTTTCCACCCCTTAAAAATAAAATTTAAAGAATTCGTATTTAAATCTTATCACTAAGAATTACTTAAACCCTTCTTCTTTCTCGACTAAGGAGAATGGAGTCTGGTCATAAAGAACTTTAAGGCCATCCGGTCCTATCGCCAAAGGATAAACATCCAGGCTATGGTCTTGTCCGCGCATCTTTGCGACTGTTATAACCCTTTCAAAATAAGAGCCTTTCCTTATTCTGGACAGCATGATAATCCCTTCAAACACGAAATCCATCATGTCGTATTCGAGCCTGTCAAAATCCGTGATAGACCTTTCAGAAACAACCAAAAAAGTAACTCCTGCTTTTCTCATTTCCTGCATAAATATTAAAACCTGCCTTCTGTACTCCATCTTGTTGCCGTCAAACTTTGGATAAAGATACTCAAAGAATATAAGCGAGTCAAGCGCAACTCTTTTGACTTTGTATTTTTTAATAGCGTCAATCAGCCCTTTAACCGATGCGATTCCTCCTTTCAATGTCGCAATCGGCTTCTGCACTATGAAAACTTTTCCGCTGTCAATCACTAGCTGCAAATCCATTCCGAGATTTTTTCCGCTCTGCTGCAGCACTTCCATGCTTTCTTCTGTTGTTATAAAAA
>CAYHTH010000143.1:0-2569 GCA_964359525.1 uncultured Methanosarcinales archaeon
GAGCTTCCTTTCACAGATACAGAATTAATACTAGCATAGACGCTGGTTGTGTAGAAAGGTATAGTAACAACCAGCATTATCAAAAATTCTGCAATAAACTGCAAATATTTTTTTTCACTCATATCTTTTTTCCTCTCCTAAAGTTATCCAGTGCCTCATCACATCATATTTTCTTAGTGTGATTCGGTTGCATGGCTTTTTCTGATATTTCTTAATGTCAATAGTTCCCTTAAATTCAAAGTTCATCAATGATATTTTTAGCGAGTTCATTTTATTCAAATGCCGGCTGCAAACTTGACTTGTATTTTGTTGAGTATTCCTCAATCTTGGTAAGCTGTTCCAAATCCTCGACGTATCTGTCGATTTCAGGAACTCCGGCTATATCCACATTAACAACATAAAATACAACAATAGATTTCTGCAAGTCTTCCGGACTTATTGTTATATTGAGTT
This sequence comes from uncultured Methanosarcinales archaeon, assembly GCA_964359525.1. GTDB lineage: Archaea > Nanobdellota > Nanobdellia > Woesearchaeales > GW2011-AR4. The sequence goes on from CAYHTH010000143.1 coordinate 454, forward strand.
TCAAACCGCCCGGTGAAAATCTTTCCTCACCTGGAGTCGAGCCTTCTCCAAGGTCAACTTTAGGAATATCTCCCCTTGCAGGAATTACAATTCTTTGGTTTGCAAGAAGGGTTATGTCGGCAGAATATTTTCCCGGAGCCAATTCAGTTTCCGCAGAATCTTTTTGAGTATTATCGAAAACTGACGCTGTAGAGAATTCAAGCTCAGTTTCATCTCCAATTCTTGTTAAAGATATTACAGCAGATTCTTTATCATTCAAATCAATAGCATTATCCTGGAACACCCATCCAGTTGTGGTTTTGACAACATTTTTCTTTTTTACAACAAATTTCTTTGTTGAAACTGGCTGAAGTTCGACATTAATTGTGCTTGCCGAATCAAGGCTTGCATCAAATTCTATTGCCTCGCCTATGTATCCCTCTTTCACAACATTCACAACACCGCCAACGCCGATAGGGAACTGGCCGGATATAGTGCCTTTTGCAGTTGAGCTGATAAAACAGCTTTCATCAATGAGAGTGTAGAATATCTGCGCATCATCAATTGGTTTTTTTGTAACAGCATCTGTGACACTGACTGTAACATTGCCGCTTGTCCTTATATCACAAAGCTGCGACCTTTCCGAGCCAGACGCAGTTTCAAGAATTGAAAAATTTCCACCCATATAATTATTATTTCTTATATTGCCTTCAAGGAAAAATTCAAAATTATATCCTTGGCCGTTGAATGCTGTCGGGTCCTGGACTTCCACCAAAACCGGATAGGACAAGTCATAAGAAAATTTGTAATTTTGTATTCCAAAAGTTGCAAGCGGTATGATGCTGTTTGCGGAGCTTGGGGAGCATTTTTCGCCTTTGCAGTTTAAATTGAAATATATCGGCCAGAAATCAAGATAAGTGAAGTATGCTGCAACATCACCATAAGAACTGTTTGCCACAGGAATTAGAGTTGAATCATACAATCTCTGCTGAAGCTCGCTGTCAAAAATATTTCTCTCATAATTTAAAGTTCCATCAACCTGGAATAAAGGTATGTATGAATCAAGAAGTTGTATGAGCTTATTTTTCACGTCGGTTTTCTGCCAGCTGACTGAACTTCCAAACTTAAACTGCAAATCTGACATCGGCGGAAGTTTTTCCTTGTTGATTCCTGAGAACGCGACTATTGAATTAAGAATATGTTTTTCAAGATAATGGTGCTTTATCTCAAAGTTGGTTAGGGTGCTTGCAAGGTTATATATTCTTTCCAGATTAACCGGAATTCTGACAAAAAATTGGTTCACATCGGTCTTGAAATTTTCTTTTTCGGCCATCAGAGGGTAATCAACAGAAACAAGAATATCATTTGAAGCAATTGTTACATCTGATTTTACACTGCCGCTTTCAGTTATTTTGTAGCCTTGCTCTTCAAACGGCTTAAAATTGTTCAGGCAGCTTTTTAATTCCAAATCCACATATCTTTCAAGCTGTTTTTCTATTGAATTATCTGACTGCCTTAAGTCAGGCCTTTTCGTAGAGAATTGGCAGTTGCCATTGCAGGTGTTTGAGGATTTTAAATACCACCAGTACGGAATTTCAAGCTCAGAATTTTTTGTAAAAGTGACTGCGTCGCTTTCTGTCGGGTTTTGTGTTATTGTAAATGATGCCTTGTTTAAAGTTTTGTTTGTCAGGCTGACATAGCCTCCCTGTTTTCCAATAAGTTTAATGCCGTCAGAAGCAACAGAATAAATGCAGTCATTTGCATATTTCTTTATAGGGTCAAAAGCAATCGGCACCTGCTGCTGCACAAGATTCACTTCCGGCTCAATGGGCTTCTTTATCGTTTGAGCATAGAAATAGAAACCTGCAGCTGAAATCAAAAGTAGACCAATTATTATAAAAATAGTAACCTGGGATTTTTTATTTTTCCGCATCATTTTTCACTGTCCATGTTTTGCAGCTCTTTCTGTATCAGTTCAAGATCGTATAATTTCTGCTCCATTAATTCACGGGCAAGCATGGATTTTTTCTTGCCAAGCTTGTTAGAGACTCTTTCTAGAAGATCATTTATTTCCTTGGATACTGTAATCCTAATTTGTATACTCATTTTTACCCTGATATATACTTTAGGTATGCTA
>CAYHTH010000144.1:0-2553 GCA_964359525.1 uncultured Methanosarcinales archaeon
AATGAAAACAAAAATTACAGAACAGGATTTAAGGAATCCACGAAGGTATATAGGGGAAGGGCTAGGGGCACCCGAAGCAAAAATACTGCCCAGAGGAAAAAGCGTAAACAGTGCTGGTTATATTCACTGTAGAAGTTGGAAATATCGCCAGACTTTTTGAGCCTAAGATAGTTTATGACGCAAAACAGCCTAAGTTAGCAGGAAAGAAAAGGGGAGGCGCAGAGTACATAGCCTATAGAAATCAGAATGAGTTTGGATTAAGTGAATCCGAACTTTCTGAAAAAAGAAGGATTTTTGAAGCATTTTTCCAGCCTGGAAGCGCCTACGAGGTTTTTGTCCCTTCCAATAAACTTTTGTTTGATAGGGTTATGTCAGGCAATACTCCTGCAAGTATCTATAAGGGAGTAAGCTACAATCCATTCCTTGTCCAGTACGGAGAAAGATTTGATAATCTTGATTTTTTTAGCTGGGCTAGGCGTTTGCAGCAAATAATTCCTGGCTGCAGGCTTATTGTTTATGATGCCGGGATGTACCAGCTGATAAACGGGATGGATGAAAGCAGGTTGCCTAGGAAATTCAGCGGCACCATGGCCAGTAGTATATTAGAAGAACTGCAAACTGCATTATCTTCTAATGCGGAAGTCAGGGATAATACAGAATTGCGTAATAGGTACCTTAAAGCAATGCTTGAAACCACTGGGGTAAAAGGAGAAGTGGTTGATTCAAGAAAAGTTCTGACTCCGGATAACCAAGATTTTGTCGATGCTTTTCAGGAAACTCTTGAATACTGCCGTGACAAATCTACTGATAATCTCTCTATCTCCAAGTTTGTTACCTATAAAAGGTATGGAACTGAATTTGCAAAGTCTTACACCCCTTTGGTTATTGCAGAAGCTTTGTGGCTTTATGGGCTAGGCAACGACGCCAAACTTGGCCCATCAACAGAAGTAGAGTTTGATTCACTTATCAGGAAAGCAATGTTGGAACAAAAAAATGCCCCATACCTTTTTGTGTGGTACACCAGAAATCCAAAAAATACTCAATATTCGGATAATCTGTTCTTTAAGGATACTCCTGAAGATATAAGAACTAAATTGGCAGATCCTGAATATCGTAAATTTGTTGGAAAGTTAATTGTGCCATTTTCAGAGTTTGATGCAGGGGCGATAGCAATCGCTGGCTTTACAGGTATTGTAGGAGTGAGATTTGCAAGAAGCCTTGAAGAAAAAGTCATTGCCTTAATAGAAGAAATCAGTCAAAGAGCCGTATCTTAAGCTTATAAAAGGATTAATTATTTAAACTTTAATTAAAAGTGACTTGTTATGGACCTGCAACTGCCGAAAGGAACCCGGGATTTTGCGCCCGAAGAAAAGATTGTAAGAGATAATGTAGTTAACACTCTAAAAGAAGTGTTTGAATTGTACGGCTTTGCGCCCCTTGAAACGCCGATTTTCGAGAGATTTGATGTTCTTTCATCAAAATATACTGGTGGAGCAGAGATTCTGAAAGAAACTTTCAAATTAAAAGACCAAGGCGGAAGAGACTTAGGATTAAGGTATGACTTAACAGTCCCATTAGCAAGATTTATCGGCATGAATCCAACCATAAAAATGCCTTTCAAGAGATACCAGATTGGGGAAGTTTTCCGGGATGGTCCGGTTGCTTCTGCGCGTTACAGGCAGTTTACGCAATGCGATGTTGATGTTATTGGAAGCTCTTCAATGGCAGCAGATGCTGAGATTGTTTCGCTGATTTTCACGGCTTTCAAAAAATTGGATTTTGAAATTGTGATAAAAGTCAACAGCAGGAAACTTTTAAACGACTTTCTGGATTTTTGCGGTGTTGACAAGGAAAAACAGGATGGAATTATTTTGTCTATAGACAAATTGGAAAAGCTTGGATTGAATGTAGTTAAGAATGAATTAAAAGAGCAAAGAATAGATGAGCCGACAATTAATAAAATAATTAATGTAATAACGATTAAAGGAAGCAATGACGAAAAAATAAAACAGCTGAAAAACATTTTGAAAAATTCGGACGGGCTAAACCAAGTTGAGCAGTTAATTTCTTACATCAATAATCAAAATCTTGAAGCTGATTTTGATGTTTCATTGGCGAGGGGGCTTTCATATTATACCGGAACGGTGATTGAAGCATTCCTGAAGGACAGCAGCGTTAAAAGCTCTGTTTGTGCCGGCGGCAGATATGACAGAATGATTGGCAATTTACTGGAAAAAGGGGAATATCCGGCAGTTGGCGTAAGTTTCGGAGTTGACAGGATTTATGATGCGATGCTTGAGAAACAGGAAACAAAGCAAAAAACAAACACTAAAGTTTATGTCATTCCAATAAAAACGATTAATGAAGGAATTAAAATAGCCCAACAATTAAGAGATTCAGGGATTAATGCTGATATTGATTTGAATGAAAAAGGGCCTAGCAAGAATCTTGAATATGCAAATTCTCTTGGAATTCCTTTTGTTCTTTTCGTCGGCAAAAAAGAGCTGCAGGAAGGAAAATTAAAATTAAGGGATATGAAAAGCGGGAAAGAAG
>CAYHTH010000145.1:0-2533 GCA_964359525.1 uncultured Methanosarcinales archaeon
AATATTTTCCTTTCTCATTGATGTGATTCAGCACAGTTTCGGGGCTGTCTATTGCAAGCTGGGCTATAACTTGGGGTGCTTTATCGCCAAAATCAGGGCCTATTTTTGAATAATCGGCCTTTATCTTGACTCTGACATGAGGCATTGTTTCAACCAATCCAATTGCCTTGACATTAACCTGAGTCTTAATCACATCCTTAAGTTTTTCAACGGCCTTCATGACATTATTATCTTTCGTGGCAACAACAAGCTCTTTTATCGGCCACCTGACTCCAAGCTGTATCTTTTCCCGAACTGCAAGAGCGCTCTGCACTATTTCGCTCACAGCTTTCATTGCATCTTCAAGCTCCCTGTCGATCTGCTCTTCATTATATTTCGGCCAGCTCAGGAGATGTATGCTGTCCTCTTTTAATTTAAACTCGTGTTTAAGATTTTGGTACATTCTTTCTGTTATGAATGGCGCAATCGGTGCAAACAGTTTCAAAGATTCCATAAAAACATTATAAACAGTGTAAAGGGCAACTTTTTTGTTGTCATCGCTTCCCATCGAAGATTTCTCTCTTGTCAGCTGGATGTAGGTCCTGCTTAATTCCAGGAATAAATCTTCAACCTGCCAGGGAGTTTCATTTAATTTGTATTCATCGAACAATTCCGTCATCTTTTTGATTGTTGAATTTAATTTTGAGAAAATATATCTTTCTTCAACATCAAGCTCAAATTTTTTCAAATCCAGATCTGAGGGATTAACTTTCAGATTTTTGGCCATCTCAATTAAATATTTGTGCAAATTCCAAAGCACTGTAAGATTTTTGTGCTTGACCTTCATGTCGTCAAAATTATAGTTTATATCCACCCCAGGAGCGGTGCCGCCTATCATGTAATATCTTAAAGTGTCGGCGCCGTACTCCTTTACGACTTCCTGCGGAAGAATATAATTTCCAAGAGATTTTGACATCTTTCTTCCCTGGGAATCATTGATGAAGCCGTGCATGTAAACTGATTTGAATGAGGCGTTATTCATTGCGACCATTGAAGCAACAAACAAAAGATTAAACCATCCCCGTATTTGGTCTATGCCTTCCAGAATAAAATCTGCCGGGTACAATTTTTCAAATAAATCTTCTCTTCTGGGATAATCCAAGCAATTCCATGAAGCAGAGCCTGCATCTATCCAGACATCAAGAATGTCAGGCACTCTTTCTTTAGTTCCGCCGCATTCGCATTTTATCTTGACTTCGTCAATCCACGGCTTGTGCAAATCTTCCGGAATACGGCCTGCAAGTTTTTTTAATTCGTCAATAGATCCGACAACAACAAATTCTTTGCATTGATTGCATTTCCAAACCGGCATTGGGGTGCCCCAGTATCTTTGCCTCGTAATCCCGTTGTCCCTTAAATTGCTCAGCCAATTATCAAAATTCTTCGAGCCTGCAAATTCAGGAACCCATTTTATTGTTTTATTCAATTCCCGCATTTTTTCCTTCAAATCTTCAATTTTGAAAAACCACTGGGTTGTCGTCCTGAAAATAACCGGGTTCTTGCATCTCCAGCAATGCGCATAATCGTGCTCGACTTTTGTTTTTGCAATAAGATAGCCTTTCTTGTCTATTTCTTCAATTATGCTTTTGTCATCAGCCTTTGCCTTTATGCCTGCTAAAAAAGAAATTGAATCGTCAAATATGCCCTGCTCGGTTAATGTGTTAAACGGCGGAATATTATTCCGACGGCCGACTTCATAATCCTCGGGGCCGCATCCGGGAGCCATGTGAACCAATCCGGTTCCTGCGCTTGTGTCGACGTATTCTTCGCTCAGGACAACAGTGTGGACTTTCGGATGCTTTTTTTCCAGCTCCTTAAACTGGGAAATCTCATTTTCAAACGGATGAACGTACTTTAATCCAAGCAAATCATTTCCCTTGAATTCTTCCAGAATTGTGAACTGCTTGTCTGCAACTCCGCCTATGAAAGGGGCTGCAAGAGTTTTTGCAACTATCCAAACTTCATTATTTACTTTTGCTTTTACATAATCCAGATTTGGATTCACCATCACTCCAAGATTGAAAGGAATTGTCCATGGAGTTGTCGTCCAGACTATCAGGAATTCTTCTTCCTTGCCTTTGACAGGAAATTTTACAAATATAGAATCATCTTTTATATTTTCATATTCTAATTCATGCTTTGCCAGCGATGTCGCGCACGAGAAGCACCAATGCATTGTTTTCTCGCCTTCATACAGCCTGTTGTTCTCATATGCTTTCTTTATCAGCCACCATTCCCCTTCCATGTAAGTATTGTTGACAGACTGGTAGGCATTGTCAAAATCCATCCAGACTCCAATTCTTTTGAAATCCTGGTTCATCGAGATAAGATTTGTAATAGAGAATTCCCTGCATTCGTTTACAAAATTAGCAATGCCAAAGTTTGGAATATCGCCTTTATTTTTCAATCCAAGCTTTTTCTCAACAGCCTGCTCTGTGGGCATTCCGTGCATGTCATAGCCCGCCCTGTCCCAGACGTCAAAGCCCTGCATTCT
>CAYHTH010000146.1:0-2521 GCA_964359525.1 uncultured Methanosarcinales archaeon
AATGCAAGTGCAAAATGAGACAATCACAGCTTTATGGCCAGATATTTATTTACATTCTAACAATACTCCTAATATCCTTTATTCTAATTTATGGCTACAATGCAATTTCTAATTTTAAAGTCAGGACTGAGCAGATAGTTTCATTGAAACTGAGCGAAGAACTTAAGAATTCTGTTCAAAGCATAACTCCGGATTTTGGAAGTGCTGTTAAAAAAGAAATTGACATTGGAGGCGCTTCTGAGATATGTTTTGTAGAGAGCTATGATACCCCCAGCCTTCCAATTGATACAAGGAACAAATATCCCTTAATACAGGATAGCGTGGATTCGAAAAGCGGAAAGAATGTTTTTTTGATCGGGAAAAATGCCGGAATGTCTTTTTATGCTGGAAACATTTCAGTTGAGCCGGACATTCTCTGTATTACCCCAAAAGGCGGAAGAGTAAATTTGAAATTGAATGGCATGGGCGACCATGCTGAAATAACTGAATGGACTTAAATGAAAAATAAAAAAGCTTTTGAGATACAGTTCAACTGGATTTTTGTTCTTATAGCGGGAGCCGCAATCCTGACAATATTCGCTTTGGTAATATTCAAGCAAAAAAGCTTATCTGAATCGTCTACAAACAGCATTGCGCTGAGAAGCATAGAGTCTGTTGTCGCCGGCACCAGCGTCAGCACAGATGTATCAAGCTTAATCACAGTGCCCGATTTGAGCATCGAAGTTGACTGCGGCAAAATTTCAATTGGAAAAATTTCAAAGCAGTATCCGCGGTTGGTTTTATTTTCTCCATTATCAATAAAAGGCAACAAGATAATAGCGCAAACCCTGTCTTTCAGCGCGCCTTACAAGTCTTCAAATCTTCTTTTTATGACGAGCCAGCAGATAAAATATATTCTTATAGGAGATTCACCTTTAATAAAATCTATAAACAAATCATTGCCATCAGAAATCAATAAAGAGAATTTTTCTTCCTACGACCAATCCAAGATAAGAAATTCCAATAATTACAAAGTTCGTTTTGTGTTTGACAATGTAGATGTTTCCCCATTAGGCCTTCCGCCTTCGTTATTAAAAATGCCTGATGGTGATGTTACAGCATTGAAAATAACAGGAAATTCAGATAAGGGTGCGGTTGATTTTTACGAGAACAAAGCCGGTTCTTTTGTGAGCAAAGGCACATCATATTATATAGGAAAAGCTGCATTGATAGGTGCAATTTACGCTGACACTGCTGAACATTATGAGTGCAATATGAAGAATGTTTTTGTAAGGCATGGAATAGTTACTGATATATATTTTAGCAGAACTACTGTCTTAAACAATGATGGCTCAATGAGTTTGGAATGCAAACAGGCTTATTCAAATTCACTTCCCCTTATATCTAATATAGAATCTGCGTCAAAAAATCTTGCAGGTACCTCACCGCTATCGCAAACAGATATAGGCAGAATTACCGGCGCTTCTGAATCATTGTCAATTCAAAATAAGGAAGCTCAGAAATTTTCCTGCCCTATGATTTATTAAAATGAATAATAAAAAAGCACAGATACAAATTTTTGAGACAATTGCCGTATTGGTGGTTTTTTTCATACTTCTCGGAATAGGATTTATTTTTTATACAAAAGTCATCAAGAGCAATATTGAATCTGACACGGCAGAAATATCACAAAGCAAATCAGTTTCAATAGCCCAGCGCGTCATGTTTCTTCCGGAAATACAATGCAGCGAGGATAACGTTCCGAAAGAGGACTGCATTGACACTTTGAAATTAGATTCAGCAATTTCTGTTATTAATAAACCTGAGAATTCTCTTTATTACTATGATTTGTTTGAATTCAGCGACATAAGTATAAAAGAGATTTACCCATCTTCTGGCGTTGCAATCCAATTGTATTCTAAAATTACAACTGATTATAAGAATAAATTTCAAACAAATGCTCCTGTAACTTTGTACGACCCTAAAACAAAAATAAACAAATTTGGAGTAATCAGCATAACGACGCAAACAAAATGAAGAAAGCCCAAACAGAGATATTGGGACTTGCAATTGTAGTTGTTCTTGTAATAATTGCTACTATCCTAGTTGTAAAATTTGGATTCAGCAAGTCAACAAATGTAAGAAATGATTTTACAAGCTCACAGGAGGCTTCCAACATACTCAACACTTTTTTAAAAACATCAGCTTCCGACTGCTCCCAGCTTACGGTGACGGAATTATTGCAGGACTGCGCGCAGGGAACTGGAATAGTATGCGGCAATGGCGAAGACTCGTGCGGTTACGTCAAATCGGCTGCAACAGCAATTCTTTCAGGGACTATCGGCGCTGAGAAGAAGAAATATGAATTTCTCGCGTGCAGCAACTTCAACCTGAAAGAAATAAAATGCTATGATCCAACTCCTTTGGTAAAAATTGACAATCCACCAGACATCCAGCCATGCCCCGGGCAGAAGAAATTAAAAATATTTCCAATACCCATTAATTCCGGGACAATTTATGTTAAATTGGAGATTTGTAATTA
>CAYHTH010000147.1:0-2514 GCA_964359525.1 uncultured Methanosarcinales archaeon
GACAAAAAAGAAATTGTTAATTTCCTAAAAAACATAGCGATGGGAAACATTCCCAAGCCCTATGAAAGCCCCGTATGTGTTGAATGCCGCAAAAACAGCAACCAATGCCTGCTGGATTTAGGCAAGCCGTGCCTTGGCCCCATAACTGCAGGCGGCTGCGATGCGGTCTGCATCAATGGCGGCTTTGAATGCTGGGGATGCAGGGGCCCGACTAAAGATATGAATCTTCCATTGATGATAAAGATACTAAAAGAAAAAGGATTTGACGATAAATTTATACAGGACAGGATGAGGACTTTTGCAGGATTGAAGCTCCCAATGCTGGAGCAGGTGTTTAATGTCAAAATCAATAACCTTAAACCACATAACTAAAATTGAAGGCCATGCCAGGCTGGATCTTGGAATAAAAAAGAACAAAGTTACCAAGTGCGAGCTCTCTGCAGTTGAGGGCTCAAGGTATTTTGAAGGACTTGTAATTGGAAGGCAGCATTCTGAAGCTCACGAAATAACATCAAGGATATGCGGCATTTGCAGCTGCGCCCATGTTATAGCAGCGATAACAGCAGTTGAAGATGCCATGGATTACACTCCAACAGAGCAGGCGAGAAAGTTAAGGATTCTCCTGACTCTGGGTGAAAGAATAAGAAGCCACGCAACGCATCTTTATTTTCTTGCGCTGCCCGATTATTTAGGCTATGAGTCTGCGCTTGCGATGGCTCCAAAATTCAGGCCCCAGCTTCAGAATGCGCTTAACCTGATGAAAGCAGGAAATGCTGTCATCAAAACAATCGGGGGGAGAGATTTGCATCCTGTCTCTGCAGCAGTCGGCGGCTGGCTGAAATACCCAAAAAAAGAAGACATTGCAAATTTAAAAAAGAGCCTGGAGGCCGCAAAAACAGACGCAATAAAAACGTGCGCTCTTTTTTCATCATTAAAATATCCTAAATTTGAAACTGAAGCGGAGACTTTTTCATTAGTCAACGATGATGAATACGCAACCCTCTCTGGCAATTTTGCATCGAAAAACAGCTCATTTGAGAAGCACAAATATAAGGGGTTCATCAAAGAATATCATGAGCCAAGATCAACCGCAAATTTTATCGTCAAGAGCGACCACAGGTATATGGTTGGCGCACTATCAAGATTAAATAACAATCATCAAAAATTGAGCAACGGCGCAAAAAAAATGCTCAGGGCATCAAAACTAAAACTGCCGTCTAAAAATCCATTTTATAATAATATTGCTCAGGCAATCGAGATTGTGCACTGCATTGATGAATCATTAAGGATTTTAAATAATACGAATATTAAAAATGAGCATGTTGATAAAATACAGATCAAGGCAGGAAATGGGATAAGTGCAATTGAAGTCCCCAGAGGAACCTTGTGGCACGAATACACGCTTAATGAAAATGGCGTAATAACAAATGCAGGCATAATAACTCCGACAGCACAGAACCTGCTCAGCATACAGGAAGACATAAGAAATTTTGCTCCCCAGATTATTAAAAAGAGCAAAGAAGAAATAAAATTAAGCATAGAGAAGCTGATTAGAAGCTATGATCCATGCTTTTCGTGCTCGGCGCATTTCCTGGAATTAAAATGGGTTTAAAAAAATCAGTTTTCGTTTTCGGCAATGAGTTTCTTGAAGAGGACAATTTTGCATTTAAGGTTGGCAAAAAGATGGAAAATAAATTCAATATGGTTTATTGCAGATCTCCTGATGAAATTCTGGAGCATAATAATAAAAGCGTGATAATTCTTGACGTAATTAAAAATATTGACAAACCCGTAATTATCAAGGATATATCAAAATTAAATACAAGAAAAATCATCAGCCTTCATGATTTTGATGTTGCTTTTTTCCTGAAGATTATGAAAGAGATTGGAATAAAGAAAAATATAAAAATAATAGGCATCCCTCCAAAGGGAAGCGTTGATGAAATTGCAAAAGAGGTTGAAAGATGGATATGACTAATTATTTTCAGGACAACTACAAAAAAGGATTGATTCTCGTGCTGCTTACAGCTCTTGTATCCGGGTTTTCAATCTTCATAAACAGCATCGGAGTCAGGGAATTTGACTCTTCAATTTTCACATTTTTGAAAAATTCTTTGGTTGCTGCAATGCTTTTTGCGGTAATGCTGGCTGCAGGAAATTTTTCCGAGCTCAAGGCATTAAAGATAAAACAATGGCTGCAGCTCGCTTTAATAGGGCTGATAGGAGGCTCAATCCCGTTCCTGCTTTACTTCAGGGGCCTGCAGATGACAACAGGCGCTGTTTCAGGATTTATCCACAAAACAATGTTTTTGTATATAGCAATATTCGCACTCGTATTTCTCAGGGAAAAAATCACAAAAGGGATTTTTATTGGAGTATCATTATTGATGCTTGGAAATTACCTGCTATTAAAGCCGGATTTAAATTTGTCTGCAGGCCACATTTTAATTTTTATCGCGGTGCTGTTTTGGGCGGCAGAAACCACATTTGCAAAACATGTTCTCAATGAAATGT
>CAYHTH010000148.1:0-2473 GCA_964359525.1 uncultured Methanosarcinales archaeon
ACTATCCCGCCTAAAACCGAACCAAGAATTTTCATGAATATAAAATAAAGTCCTGTTGAGCCAATAACATAAATTGGAATATATTTTATGCCTGCCTTTATCTGGCCTTTTTCAACTATTGCAACGATTAATGATGAAAATAATGATATGACAAACAATGCAATCATTGAGAATTTTCTGAAATCCTCGACATTGACGCTTATCTTCGAGAACACAAATGGCAGCGCACGGACATTTTGCGTTGTGGCTGAGAGCTTGTTTACGAAGCCTACAAGCACTTTCAGAAGATGAAAAGACAAAGCGAAAAGAAGAGGGCTTATCACGATAACAATTACGGAAATAAATATCATATAAGCAATCGCAGACGCAGCCATCTCGTCCTTTAATTCTTTTGTCTCTTTCAGATTATCAACCAGCCTGTCTATCAGCTCGGCTACATTTCCCCCGCTCTCGACTTCGCTTATAATCAAGTCTATTGTTCTTTTAAGCATCAATGAATCATAATTGTCACCCAATTCAATCAGCGCTTTGCCCAAATCATATCCCGTCATGACTTTTTTGGATGTCCTTGCCATCTCGTTTGACAGCACTCTAAATCTGGGATTTATTGCTCCCCACAGTGCCCTCTCAAATGTCATGCCTCCCTTTAGGTTTGCAGATAACACTTCCAGAAAATCAGGGAGCTGCTCTTCCATTAATCTGGTTCTATGGTATATTCTTAAATCAAGATAAAAATAAACTACCATTATAAAAAATGCCGCAAAAAACAGCTGCACGACAAACCAGCTGCTGAAAGAATACAGATAAACCAGCAAAACTGAGTATTTCCTGGCGCTGATATATGGGAATATAAATATGATAAATATAAGCGTGGTTATGAAAGCGGAGATATAAAAAAGCATTCCGAAGAGTTTGTAAGGAACCTCGGCAAAGCCAGCTTTAAGCATGTAGCTTTTTAAATTAGGAATTGCTTTTTTAGGCACAAATGCTTTTCCAAACTCTTCCAAAAATATTATCTTGAAAGCCATGTCAAATCCTCAAAAAATTATAATTTTTTTGGGAACTTGAAAATATTATTTTCAAGTAATCACCTTTAAATTTTATTTTTTCTTTCGCTTTTTGCATAATTTATCACTGATTCATCGAAAATCAAAGATTTTCGGGGTGCTCGAAAACTTGCAGTTTTCGACATTTGATCATGCTCGAAAATGTATCATTTTCGACATTAAAGATTCACCGTCGGCCTTATGGATCTGAACAAAGCTATGAAAATAAATTCAATTATCACTATGAAAAATACAAACAGCAAAAGCCCACTTAGGCCTATTGGAAAACTTATGAAGCTTGATATGACTATAAAAATTGACACTCCAAGGGACGGCATGATGACTGCGCCAAGCATATAAAATATAACCAGCGTGTTCAGCTTCTTGCCGTATTTTTTGATTTCAAGCGAGTCCTCTTTGGTTATCCCTTCAAGCACCGACTCGAGAGGGCCTGTGACGTCAATTCCAAGTTTAAGCGCATTGTTTATGTGGAACAATATTTTCCTCAATTTTTTAGAAGGGGAGTATATCATTGCATTTCTCAACGCATCTTCTATTGTGCTGCCCGTGTCTATGTCATCAACAATTTCTTTTATGTATTTTGCGGCAATTCCCCTGCTTTCCGAGGTTTCTATCAGGGCATTCAGCAAAGGCCTTCCCGAATATAATTTCACGAGCATGTATCTTCCCACAAAGAGAACTTCCATGTCTATTTCTTTTTCCCTTTTTTTTATTTTGGATTTTATGCTTATTATAGAAAACTGAAAAATAAGAATAAACAGAATTAGGAACGCAGGCACAAGCAAAAAAAATGAAAGATTTGCTTTTTTAAGGATGAAAAAAAAAAGTACAGTGAAAAGAGGGGCAAAAATAAAAGTTGTTTTAAGATTTTTGTCAACATATTCTAAAGGAGAATAATGGACGTGCGCCATCCTAAGGTCCCGCTTCAGCCCGGGAAAAAATGAAGCAACTCTGTTTACGAAGGCTATTTTAAACACCTTTTAAACTCATGAGCGGCTTGTTGCGGTAGTATCTTGACATCAGCATGCCAATCTTGTTTATATCACTGACATTCTTTTTTACCATCCACTTTAAGATTTCAATCTTCGCCTGCATATCCAAATAAATGTCCTGCTTTAAAAGTCCGGTGTAAAGCCCAAGTGTGTCTAACATCGCCTCCGGCTCGCTGATAAGCTCAAGCTTGTCCTTTATCGGATTCAGCTGCATAATCACTTTTGCATCCCCAGTCGGCATAATTTCCGCAATCTGAAGAGTTCTTCTTCTTCCAATCCTTCTGTTGATGTGCTGGACAACAATCAGTGAAAGCCCCGACAAAATCTGCTTCGGCAAATCAATCGGGGGGCTCGTCAATCTGTTTATTGTTTCCCGCGCATTATTTGCGTGAAGAGTGCCATAAACTGAATGGC
>CAYHTH010000149.1:0-2417 GCA_964359525.1 uncultured Methanosarcinales archaeon
TTATCTCCACAGAATTATTTTTTCTTAGTAATCTTTTCTAATTTATGTTTGTCATGCACATGGTCTTTTAAAGATTTCACGTGCTTGTTGCAATGGGGGCATCTGCCTTCTTCAGGCGCTTCCAGACATTTTGCTGGGTTGTGCCATCCTCGTTTTGCCTTAGCCATATTTTTATTTATCTGACCCAATATTTAAGTTTATCTTAATTAGTTATGTCAATTGGTGCAATAGAATAAACTTTATAAATAAGTTTCAATTCTCAAAAGCTATGGGAAGAAAAGACAAGCCTAAGAGAATAAGCGCAAAGAAGGAAAGATACGCCAAATTCAGGAAAGAGAAGCCCACTAACCTTACTGTTGCCCCTCCTGACTTGTCAGAAGAGCAGGTAAAGGACAGAAGGTTTGATGAGCAGCACATAAGTGACTTCTGGCGGCATTACAGAAGGCCTGCCGAAAGATTTGTGAACGAGAGAAAAGCCAAAAGCAAGAGATAAGTCAGCGTTCTGTTCACAGGTTAAATTAGAAAGTTATTTATAGAGAACTTTGAATCATTCATTATCTTTTACATTTCATTCAAAGTTCTCTTAGAGAATTTTGACAACTTGAGAATTTTTCAAAATTCTCTATAGCTAAATGCAGGAGTCAGGCATATGGTATGGGGTTTCTTTCACGAGCTGGGCAGGAAAATTGTACATATGACTATCCTCGTTATTCTTGCGCTCTATTTTTTTATTGAGAATACGCACGGAAAGCAGATTGCTTTGCTTTTCCTTGTTGGATTGCTGATACTTTTCCTGGTTTTGGAATACTTTAGGATTGAGCTTGGATGGAAAATTCCTTTCTTCTCGCTATTCATAAGGGCAAAAGAGGAAAACAGAATGTACGGCGTTGTTTATTTTCTTTCAGCCAGCATAATTTCACTTGCAGTATTTGATAAAAAAATAGCCTTGGCTGCGCTTTTGATGACAACTTTCGGCGACATGGTTGCTGCTGTTATTGGCAAAAGATACGGCACAACTTTGATTTACAGAAACAAGACTTGGGCGGGTTTTATTGCAGAGCTTGCAACAAATTTTATTGTTGGGTTTTTAGTTCTAGGCAACATGTCCGGTGGAATTTACATAATTCTTGGAATGGCATTTGTCGCAACAATCGTGGAAACAATGGTTGACGAACTGGATGATAATCTGATGATACCTATATTTTCCGGTTTCGTTGGGCAGATTATTCTGTTTAGTTTGTGAATAATAAACTTAAGAAATCTTATCAGCCAATTCCTTTTCTTCAATCGGCTCAACCATCTCAAACATTGATTTCAATCCGGTTTTCAAAGACGATTCATCGCAGATTTTATGGTGAGTGTGGGGATAGATTATCCATTTCTTGTCCAATTGTGAAAACGGATTCACAAACATGACACTCAAGAGTTTAAATTCAATTAATCTTCTCCAATTTTTTATTAGGCTATCAAGATTTTCGCCTGAATTAAGCGCTACAATGCAGAAATGCGAATCATTTTTTAATTTTGGAATTATCAAATCTAAATTATTTATGCTTGGAGAAATTATAAAAAATTGTTCCTTGTCCCTGAATTTGACATACAAGTCAAATCCATCCCTGTTTTTTTCAATATTCTCGATTTTCTTGGCAATAACATCTTTGTTTTTCACAAAGCTTGCTGTCCACTCCACCAGAAAAGAATGCGCGCTTTCCATTCCCAAATCTACATTATTCTTATTTATAAAATTTATGGTTAATAGGCTTTTTGAGTAACTTTTTTGTATTTTGGTGTTAGTGCATACATCGTTGTTAATATACCGGCAGCAGCAACTACAGGATTAGCTGATGCTAAACCAACAACTGCTGCAGCAATTCCACCCAATCCCAATCCGTAATCAAACTGAGTTGGCTTAATAGGAACTCGATGGGACTCATTGTGAACTTTTCCTTCCAAGCCTTCTGCCTGCTCTTGTTTTTTAATATTTTCAACTAAGATTGAATGAGCCTGTTCGTATGGCAGCTGTGCGCCTCCGAACAATTTTTTATTGGCATCTTGTTGGTATACTCCTTTTAAGCTACCATATAATGCACTAATTTGATCTTCCTGGGTTTTTGTCCACGATACAGAATTCTCTTTTCCAGCAGTTTCTTGTCCTCTACTCATTTTCAATAACTTGGATATTGTATCCAAAGAATTATCATTAGCATAAAAACTTAATTGATTATGAAGAATTTCTTAATCGTTCTCCACTCGCGGAGCTAATATGAAAGACAGCATCACTTTATCAATAACTTTATACTCTAATTTCAAAGGATAATCCTTGTTGAACTGGATAGTAACTTCATCGCTTAACTTGGAGCCATTAATCATTTTCTTCAGGTACTCAATGCTGTACTTTGCTTTTATTTTTTCAGCAG
>CAYHTH010000150.1:0-2415 GCA_964359525.1 uncultured Methanosarcinales archaeon
TTTTCTAAGTTACTCATATAATTCGTAACAATAGTTGTGTCCGCCGAATATGTCGAAAATCTAAAGATTTTCGAGCATTCGAAAACCTTTGAGGTTTTCTTTATGTCGGAAATCACAAATTTAATAATGATTGTTTTGATTCATCGAAAATGCTATGCATTTTCGGGGTGATCGAAAACACAGTTTTCGACATCCGAGCATGCTCAAAAATTCCATTATGCATTCGTAACTTGGAATTTTTGACATAATGGCGGATTAATGTACTAATTATTTACTTCCTCCATTATAGATTCAATCCAAAAAATAAAATGTGTTCCAAATCTAAATTAATTCCAATTATTTCTTTTCACAAACCTTTAAAAAAGGCGCTTCTACACTAAACCTTATGAAAATAATGATGGTTGAAGGAAGATATAAAGGGGGGATTGATCTCTCCAAACTGGATATATCTATACTGCCAAAGAATATTGGGTTGGCTACAACAGTCCAGTTTCTTGATTATATTGATAAGATAAAACAATTTTTGCAAAGCAATGGGATCAACGTGTATACAGACAAGATGCGGCAGAAATACGAAGGCCAGCTTCTCGGCTGCGACCAAGGAGGCGCAGAAAAAATAAAAGATAATGTTGATGCTTTTCTGTATGTTGGAACTGGAGTCTTCCATCCGCTTGGGATTGCTTTGAACATTGACAAGGAAGTTTTCTGCTATGACCCATTGCATGCTATAATGTCAAGAATCGACCGAAAGCAGGTCGAAAGGTACAACGCAAAAAGAAAAGGTGCTTACCTGAAGTTCCTTGATTCAAAAGAAATTGGCTTCTTGGTTTCGCTAAAGCCAGGCCAGAATAATTTTAAAAAAGCTGTCGAGTGGAAGAAAAGATTAAAAGAAAAAAACTGCTATATATTTGCTTTTGACACTCTTGATTTCAGCCAGATTGAGAATTTTCCTTTTGTTGAATGCTGGGTCAACACGGCATGCAACAGGATTTTGGATGACTATGATAAATTTCCAAAGCCGCTGGTGGACTTAAGTGACATAGAGAAAATGGAACTTGTTGCAATAAAATTAAACTAACTATTTTTTCTTTTTGTTGTTGTCTGACAGCATATAAATCAGCGTCTTTATCTCATTCAATTCTTTTTTTGAAACGTCAACCATAACGCTCAAAAGAATAAACATGACCAATAATGACAGCCAGCTGAATATTGCAATTATCATCAGCCAGCTTATCTGGCCGCTTTCAGCCTTGTAGGCCTGATTAATCAATTGAAACCCAAGAGTAGCGGCGCCTATTCCCACAAGGAGAAGAACAACATCGAATACACTCATTCTGATTTCTGCCATTAGTATGCTCCTTTCTGGAATCCTTAACAAACTATTATTTAAACTTTCTCTTTTAGAATTTTACTGCTTGCCTTTCCTTGAATACCCAAAAATTATTACTATCACTAGAACAAAAATAACAAACGCTCCCAAAACAACCCATATAAGTGCAGGAGTGCTTGAAATTGAAATGTTTTGTAATAAATGATTATTATTGCCTGCGTTATTGTTGTTTTCAGGCTGAACAGTCTGATTTGAAACTAATCCGGTATTCTGGTCTGCATTTTGACCTGCCTGATTTTGAGTCACAGATGAGCCGCAATCCCTCAAATCAAGATTCAAAACCTTGCGGTCGAACAATATTGTACCTTTCCAGTACAGGTTTACCATTATTGGATATATGCCTGGCTTGATTTTTGGTGAAATTTCCACCGGCAGGATTTTTGTATATTTTTTATCCTCATCATTTGCATCGTTCGAGGAAATAAGAGGTATTCCCCTGTCAATAGAATTAATGCTCAGCTCACTTGACTTGAATTCCAGAGCCATAGCATCTTCATCATTTGAGCCAAGATTCATTATGTCGGCAGATATTTTTGTTTTCCTGTTGATGCAGTCAAGTATGCTCGGGTTCAGCTGGTATTTTACTATCTGAATATCGTGGCTTAGTTTCTTGACTTCAAGTTTAAGTTTATTCTCCGTAAAATAAAAAGTGCCGTTTCTGCCTTCCCCCTGCGCATCAATAAAAACATCATAAGTTCCAGTTGCTGCATCAGACGGAACAGGGAATTTTATATCCACCAATGCGTCATCGCCGCCTTCAAGCTCAAAATTGTCGCTTTCTCCGTCAATGTCAGAGCCGGTGTCTATGCCAGCTATCGTTACTTTAACAAATGCGTTCCTAATCCTGTTTTCAGGGCCGCTTCCGCTCAGGGTATTCTCCATCCTGACTGTAAAAGTTACATTGTCACCTGGAAAAACGTCAGCGCTTATTTTGGAATTATTTGCTAATCCTGAGGCATAATTTACCCATGTGTGGTATTCCAGCTGGTAGGTGTAAGCCTCATTGTACTCAACGCTCATCCTCA
>CAYHTH010000151.1:0-2410 GCA_964359525.1 uncultured Methanosarcinales archaeon
ATCGAGTGTCCTTGACGGGACTCGCGGGTTCAAAAGAATCTCTGAAAGTCCCGTCCCCGGCGCGTAATGCGATGATACGAAACAGCTTTATTTTCCTCGAAAGAGTTGGAAACAAATTAGAAAAAAATATTTGGAGTAATGGAATTTCTGACTGGGACAGCTTTCTGAAAAAAGACAGTATAAAAGGATTATCCAAGCCAAGAAAATTGTATTATGACAGGAAAATTCTTGAAGCAAGGAAACAGTTATTTGATTTAAATTCATCTTACTTCCTTGATATTTTGCCTAAATCACAAATGTGGCGCCTGTATGATTTCTTCAAAGAAGATGCTGTTTTTCTTGACATTGAGACAACAGGATTAAGCAAAATGCATGATGACATTACAGTTTTTGGGCTTTATGACGGATTAAACACAAAAACAATGATACAGGGAATAAATTTGGATTATCACGCGCTAAAAAAAGAACTGCAGAATTACAAATTGATTGTCACATTCAACGGCGCTTCTTTTGACATTCCTTTCATCCAAAAAAGATATTCTGATTTAATTCCAAGAATACCGAATTTCGACGTCAGGTCACTGGCCAACCAGCTTGGCCTAGTTGGCGGATTAAAAAAAATTGAAAGGGAATTGAACATAAAACGAAAAGAAATAGTTGAAGAATTTAACGGCGGCGATGCTTTGACATTATGGAGAATGTACCGCGCAACCGGAGATGAATACTATCTTAATTTATTAGTAGAATACAATGAATATGATGTTATAAATCTTAAAACCGTGGCTGAGCGTTGTGTGAAAAGCATGAAACAAAAAATAATATCAGAAAATCTTATTCAATAACAACTTTTGTTCCAATGCTTTGCCCAGGCATTCCTGTATCAAACCTGACTCTCAATGCGCCTGAGTTGCCATGAATGTTTGTTATCTGTCCAATCATCTGCTTGCCTGCTGAAGTTTTCCAGACAACTTTCTTGCCTATCATTTTAGAAGCCTTGTCTTTACTGTCAACGCCTTTGACTTGCAGAACCATCTGGTTGCTTCGCTTTACTCTTCGGCTTCCTCTGAAATGAACTATTGTGCCTTCCATAGCTATTAGGAAATTTTAGTGTTTTAAAAAGGTTGCTGTTTTGGCAGTTATTGTTATACTCATTGCACTATTAAAAATATGCATTTCAGGGTGGGTGGAGGGCAATCGAATAAACTTCTAGTGCAGCAAAATGTTCCCTCCCTGAAGAATTTGTAAAATAAACTCACAATAAATTTAGTAAAATAATCGGCACAAGCAAGCAAGCCATAGAATTGCTTCTCGAAATTTCAACAATATTGGGCAATAATCCAATTGCAGTTGCAACTAAAAGAATTAATAATCCTATGAAGCCGGAAAAATACAAAACCATGAGCCCGATAAAAGCAATTATCAAACTACTCAAAACAGAATAATTTATTTTGTTCATTATTTTTGAAAATATTCTGCTTACGTACATAGTCAAAAATGTTGCAATTCCTCCTGCAATCAAAGCAACCGATAAAAATAAAATCAAAGTGTTCATGTCAATATTTTTCATCAGCTGCTGGACAACAATTATTGAGCCATTTCTTGCTTTTTCAATCGTGAACAAAGTTATTAAAGACAAAATCATTGACACTGTGTTGATTCCGCCGACCATAATCAAGTAGCTGAAAGTGTTTATCTCTCCTACAATCTGCGACGCTAAAACTGCAGCCTGCGCGGGCCCAAGCCCGGGAAATATAGAAACCAGCGAGCCTGAAAAAACACCGCTTCCGATTGATTTGACTGTATCCTTTACTTTAACTTCAACATTTTCCGTCGTTCTTTGAACAGGCAAAACAACTTTTTGCGTCAGGCTTAATAATAAAACACTTACGCCAAATAATCCGGACAGCATCGGCAATAATGGGTCTTTTAAATTCGGCATGTTAAAAATAATTATCCCTAAAGCTCCGGATAAAATCACAACTGCAAAAGCCCAGAATTTTTTGTTCAGGTTTTCTTCTCTTAAAATCATGAATATGACAAGAATAATCAGCAGCCACCCGACATAATTTTTCAGGCTGTTAAAAATAATTGGCACAATAAAAATTAAAATTGGAGATAGGACAATCGTTACAATCAAACACAACAAGCTTCCGATTGTTGTTAATCTTATTGCTTCATGCCCTTTTCCGTCGAGCAGTAGCCTGTGCGCAGGCAGAACAGCAAGGGCGGTATCATCAGCCGGAGCGCCAAGATAAGTCGCGCTTATAAAATCAGTGAAGGTGTGAGTTATTGACATTGCAATTATAAAAGAAGCAACTGCAAGAACGTTTGTATAGCCCAACAAAATAGGAGAAATGCTCAATAAAATCAATGAAACAAGATTAATGTGAAGGCCCGGAGTCAAGCCCGT
>CAYHTH010000152.1:0-2406 GCA_964359525.1 uncultured Methanosarcinales archaeon
CTCAGCTTTCCTTCGCCGTGCAGCCTCTTTTTTTCATAGCTCGGTATTTCAATAATTTTAAGTTTTTTCTTTGCGGCTTTTATGCTTATCTCAGTTTCAATTCCGAAGCCGTCGCTTTCCAAATTGAGTTTTTTTATAACGGATTTCCTGAATGACCTGTACCCGTAGCATAAGTCCGAGTAATTTGTTCCCCACAAGGCATTTACAAGCCATATGAAGAATTTATTTCCAAGCTTCCTGTAAAGAGGCATATCGTCTGTGCCGCCGCCCATTATAAAGCGCGAGCCCATGCAGATGTCGTATCCGGATTTGACTGCCTCAATAAGCAGGTTAATCTCTGAAATCCTGTGGCTTAAGTCAGCGTCCATAGTAACAATTATATCGCTTCTGGCTGCATCCATACCTTTTCTTAGTGCGGCGCCTTTGCCTTTGGAAGTATAAAGAATTATTACTCCAAACCTTTTTGCAATTTCAACTGTTTTGTCTGTGGAACCGCCGTCAACGACAATTATTTCATATTTTTTATGGTCTATCTGCTGAAGCAATATTCTAATATTTTTCTCTTCATTCAAAGTTGGAATGACAATTGATGCTTCCATATTACATACGCAGTACCTTTTTTATACGGTCTCTTGATTTATAAAAAAACAAAACTAAAAGCAATAAAAGGATTATAATCAGGAATATGGGTAATTTGTCCGGCTTGCTATAATCTTCAAAGTCAACAATTTTGATAGTAGTGCTCAAGTAATCCATAATATGGTCAAGCCCTTTATCATATTCAAGCAGAATATAGGCCGCATATGAGCTGTCCCTTAATGCTGAAAAATTTTTTATTTTGAATTTTAATTCCTTTTCTTCATTGCTGTTTATGCTAAAGTCTTCGATAGTTTTTTCCGATGATATTTCTTGAGGCAGAACTAAGGTCGCTTTGACATTATACTTATACTTACCGCCATTCCTAACTTTTACAATGAGGTAACCTTCTTTGCTTAAATTTACGCCAGACACTTTTCCAACAAGCTCAGAAGCGAGCGATTTGCCCACAATAACAGAATTCAAAGACACTGTGGAGAATTTATATCCGCTAGAGTCCTTATAATACATTTTAGCAATCAATGGGTATGTCCCATTATTTGTTTTAGCTAAATCAAAAGAATAATTTAACAAGTATTTTTCACTAGGGAGCAGAATGTCTTTAACTTCATTATCAAAAACTTTATTTAGGAAATTAACTGATAACTGCGCAGAATATGCAGGCTCATTTCCACTATTTCTGACTGTCACAGAGCCTTTTAAGGTATTATTTGATGTCTCGCTTGATATAGCAGTTTCAAGCCTTATGTAGCTTGCTTCTGCATTTTGTACTGAGATCAAAAACAATGTAAATATCAATAAGGCAAGGGAAATTTTCATAAGATAGAGGAATTTGGCCAGTATAAAAATATTATGCAAATGCAGCTAAGCGGCTTTGCAAAAAGAAAAATTATTAAATGAACTAGAAACATGCAATCCTGATCTAACATAATCAAAGAAAGGTGATAGAAAATGAAAAAAGGAGCTAAATCAAAAAATAAATCTAAGCCAAAGAAATCATTGAGCGTTAAAGTATACACAACAATCACATGCCCGTGGTGCGTGAAGACAAAAGAATTCTTGAAAGAAAACAACATAAAATACGCTGAAGTGAATGTGGGCGTGGATGAAAAAGCACGAAACGATATGTTCGAGAAGTCCGGGCAATTTGGAGTTCCTGTAACAGAAGTAAATGGAATAATCATTGTCGGATATGATAAAGAAGCTTTGAAGAAAGCGCTGCATTTGTGAATAACAAGATTTAGTGGAAAATCATGCACGCTTGTGATTTAATCAATAAACTTTAAAAACAGGCAACTTATTTCTGTTATCCAATGAGAAGAGCAAAAATAATCGCCACTATCGGCCCAAAGACAGAAAGCGAAGAAATGATGGAGAAGCTTGCGAAAGCCGGCATGAACATAGCGAGAATAAACATGTCTCATGGCACTCCCGACTGGACAGCTGCTGTTATCAAGAAGTTAAGGAAAGTGAGCCAGAATACCCAGTTTCCGATAGGGATAATGATAGATACTACAGGGCCTGAGATAAGAACAAGCGCTACAGAATATGGGCTGGAAATTGGAGATTTGTTCAAGATAGCGGTGAGTAGCGCCTGTGACATCCAAGAAGGAGAAAAACACACTTTTGTTGATTACCAAAACCTGATAAGCAAAGTGAAGAAGAAAGATATTTTGATGATAGACAATGGGCTGATTGCGCTTGAAGTTCTCAAAATTGAGCCTTACCATATAACCTGCAAAGTTCTCAACAAAGGCTCTTTGGGAAAAAGAAAAAGCATCAACCTGAAAGGGATAAGGGCGGATTTGC
>CAYHTH010000153.1:0-2392 GCA_964359525.1 uncultured Methanosarcinales archaeon
AAGATTCAATTATTAAAAATGGTAAAAGAACCCTATATTTGCAAAATCTGTAATTTTGCATACAAAGACAGGGAAACGGCAAAGAAATGCGAGGATTGGTGTAAAAAGCACAAAAGCTGCGATATGGAGATTACGAAATTATCAATAGGTATACTAAATAAGAAGAAGTGATGTAAAATGATAGATGATAGGAAAATCAAAATCACGCTTGCAGTGATACTTATTGCAACATCAGTTATTCTTATTTACACTTTAATTGATTATTTCACATTCAAGAATTTTCAAGATGTGAAAAGTTCTCATATGCCTCTTGGGAATTTTGATGAATTAATAATAGAAAATGGAATGGTTAAAAGGGCAAACATAGGTAAGATAGGCTCGCAACATATTCATGCAGACATAAAAGTCTATGTCAATGGGAATTCATTGAATTTTGCAAGTCCAAAATATTACATGAAAAGCAGTTTTCTTCATGTAGACAACAACCAGAATCTTGAGGATGCTTCAGGCGTTTTGCACATGCACGCAACAAATGTTCCATTATGGGTTTTCTTCAAAAGCATCGGAATGGATTTAAGCAAAGACTGCATTACTCTTGAAAATAATGAAAGACTCTGTAACAATGGAAATAAAAAAATAGCATTTTATGTCAATGGAAAGGCTAATAATTATTTCGAAAATTATGTATTTGGCGACAACGACAAGATTCTTGTAAGCTATGGAGATGAAACAGGAGAAGAGATAATGAACCAGATAAATTCAGTAACAGATTATGCAAAAAAACATTAAGAAATGGAAAATTAATTTTTTTGTAATTTTTATAATACTCGTCATCGTAATATTCTTTGCTATTGTGATCTATAAATTTTCAAGCCAGGATAAACTAGAATCAAAATATTCATCAGTAACTCAAAATCTGAATCAGGTGCGAGTCATAGGCACCAGAGTAGGCCAAGCTCCCCCAGACTTCACAGCCATAACCACAGAAGGAAAGCCCATAAGACTTCAGGACTTCATTGAGCAGAAAAAGCCGGTAATAGTTTATTTCATGGCAACATGGTGCCCGTGGTGCGCAAAAGACTATGCAGCTTTATCAAAAGTCTACAGAAATTATGAAGATAATATAACTTTTATATCTATAAGCCTTGACTTAAGCGAAGATTTCCTTAAGCTTAAAGAATATAAGAAAAAATATCCTGAACTTCAAAAGGTTATATTCGCTCAGGGACAAGAGCAAATACTTGTTGATTACGGGATAACAAAAACAACCACAAAATATGCAATCGGCAAAAACGGAACTGTAGTTTACCGCATAATAGGTGCATTTGAAGAAGAAGAATGGAAAATATTGCTTGACAAATTGGTTAATGAATAGAGGTATTAAAATGAGATTTGTGATTATTATTTTTATGGCAGTGTCTTTGATTGTTTTAGGATGCACAGCAAAAATAGAAAATTCAAACAAAGGCGAAATTAAATTATAAAATAACAATTACGAGAATACAACAATATTTTTTGGATTATAAGCATAAGAAACAAAAAGCCCGGTTAAGATGGAAAAACATCAATGGGGAATATTCATAAATAGCGTATTTTTTGTTTTAGGCTTTGGCATAGTGTTTTCTTTAGTCGGGGTGCTTCTTCAAAGCGTGCTTTCAAATGCGGCTTATACAGTCCAGAAGTGGCTGGGCTATTTTGGAGGAGTATTAATAATAATATTCGGGGTTTATTTGCTTGGACTAATAAACCTTCCATTTCTCGATAAGGGATACAAAATAAGAGTTAAAAGAAAATTCAAATACCCTTACTTAACTTCATTTGTTTTTGGCTCTGCCTTTGCTGTTGGATGGACACCTTGCGTTGACGCTGTTCTGGGAACAATACTAACACTTGCTGCAACAAATCCCTCAAGCGCATTCAAATTTTTGTTGGCGTATTCAATTGGACTTGGAATCCCTTTTCTACTCGTAGGGCTTTTTACAGCCAAATCATCAAAATTAATTGAAAAAATAGGTGACAAGCTTAAATATCTGAATTACGTATTTGGAATATTTTTGATAGTTATGGGAATGCTTATCTTTACCAACCAGATTAGAAGGATAGCAAGCATCCCTTTCTTGAGCAGTTTACTTATATATTTTAATGCAGGAGGAACAAACTTTCAGGGTCTTGGAATTGGAATAGCGCTTGTTGCAGGGCTTTTTTCATTTCTAAGCCCGTGCTGCCTTCCTTTGATACCTGGATTTTTGTCCTATTTGGCCACAACAGCAAATGCCGAGCGTGGGCACAATGGAACATGACAAAATGACCAATAATTTCCTATTCCAGCATACTTCTTACTATTCTCCCAGCCCGAAAGAATTGGTAAAATCAGCAATCATCTGGTATTTGT
>CAYHTH010000154.1:0-2369 GCA_964359525.1 uncultured Methanosarcinales archaeon
TTATATTTTTCTCGATTAGAAAACTTTTTATATAACCAACTTAATAAAGCAGCCAATGGCGAGAGTTAGCAAGATAATGTTGACTAGTGTGCCAACATTAAAAAAAGAGGCAAGAGTAGCGGAAGCAGCCAGACTTCTAAACAGCTCAAAAAGAGGCTGTGTAGTCATAGTAGAAAATAAGTTTCCCGTCGGGATTGTAACAGAATTAGATTTTGTGAGAAGTATAGCTTTCAAGGGAAAAAATCTCGGGCAGCCCGTCAGCAAGATAATGTCCTCCCCCATAGTAACGATGTCGCCTGACATGAAGCTTGATGAAGCGCTCAAGATAATTGATACAAAACGATTCAGGAAATATCCTGTTGTTGAAAAAGGCAAGCTTGTCGGATTAATAACAAAAGAAGATGTGGTAAACTCAATAAGCGATAATGTAAAGCTTCACAGAAACATACAAAATGTTGTTTTGATTTTATTTGTCCTGTTCGAGATTTTTGTATTTGTTTTCTCCAGTTACCTGTATAAATATTTTTCATTAGGTGCCTAAAATGATTAAAGTAATCAACATAATGACAAAGGAAGTGATAATAATTTCTCCGGACGCAACTATCATCAAAGCTGCAAAGCTCCTGACAGAAAAATCGGTGAGCAGCCTTGTAGTCGTTGAAAAAGGCAAGCCGGTTGCAGTCATAAGCGAGGCTGACATTACAAAAGGAATTCTTGGAAAAAAAACAAAAGTGAGGGAAGTGATGGACAGGGAATTCCTGATTATTTCGCCTTCGGCAAAATTTTCTGAAATAAGCAAAATGCTGCGGGAAAAGAAAATCAAAAGATTTCCAATTGTCGACAAAGGCAGGCTGGTGGGTCTGATAACAGAAACGGATATCATAGAAACTACAAGGGATTTTACAAGATTCCACCAGATGGTGCAGGATATAATATTGGCAGTTTTTGGAATAGCAACAGCATTCTTTCTCTTTTATTTCAGCCCGCTCAGGGTATGGGTTTTTGGATAGTTTTTGATTAGAAAAATATAAATACAGCACACCTAGAACACGGCTCACGGGCCTGTGGTCTAGCGGTATGACGTCACCTCGACAAACGGCAGATTTCCAATTATCGAAACGGTGAAGGCCACCAGTTCGAATCTGGTCAGGCCCATTATTATCCTTAATCATAAAAAAAGACGGTGAGAATTATCAAGCCAAAACTTTATCCCAGGCTATTCTTTTTGGGCTTGCTTATTGCAATCCTGCTCCTTGGATTTTACATAACCAAGCCATTTCTATCAGCGCTGCTTGCAGGAGCGATAATTGCCTATCTTTGCTATCCTTTTTATTGCAAATCACTCAATTATATCAAAAACAAAAATGCAGCTGCATTTGTAGTTTCAATCATCATAGTCCTTCTTTTTACAGTGCCTTTCATTATAATACTCGGCTTAGTGTCGCAGGAGGCTTATTACACATATACAACCCTTAATCAGCATAACCTGGGAACAAATTTCATGAAGATAGTTTGCAAAAATGAAGATTGGCTGTCGTGCAGAAGCATGCGCTCTGCCATCAGCCTTCTTCCGGAAGGGAATATTGATTACTACCTGCAGGTTTCAATAGAAAAAATAACAAAATTCATTGTCGAAAATTTTTCCGCATTCCTTGTTTCGCTTCCTTCAATAATGCTCAATTTCTTTATCATGATTTTTGTTGTTTACTATTTGCTTAAAGACGGCGACCAAATATCAAAACGAATAAAAAATCTGCTTCCATTAAAAGAATCACACAAGCAAAAAGTTTTGGCAAGATTTCACGATTTGACATTCGGCTCATTTTACGGAAGCATTCTGATGGCAGTTTTGCAGGGTGTTTTAGGGGGCATAGGATTTCTTGTACTCGGAGTGCCGTCAGCATTATTGTGGGGGTTTGTAATGATTCTTTTTGCATTGATTCCGTATTTTGGAACTGCGATTGTTTGGCTTCCGGCTGCGCTCAACTTAATATTCCAGGGATACCTACAAAATGATACATCTATCACGGTGCGGGGAGTTATGCTGATAATTTATGGGCTTCTTGTGGTAAGCACTGTAGATAATTTTTTGAAGCCGAAATTGATTGGCTCAAAAGCAAATGTTTACCCAATACTGGTTTTGCTTGGAGTTTTGGGCGGCCTGAAATTATTCGGATTTATTGGCATTATTTTAGGCCCGGTTATGCTCGCATTGCTTATGACATTTGTTGAAATTTACGAAACGGAAAAAGCCGAAGTGGAAAAATATTTTTGAATTGATAATCAATTTAAAATAAATTAACGGGATTATTATATGTGCTTTATCTAAAATTTTAAATACTAACAATAAAATGGTTCAATAAAATGAA
>CAYHTH010000155.1:0-2358 GCA_964359525.1 uncultured Methanosarcinales archaeon
TGGACAATGATGATATTGTGAAAGAGTTCAAAAAGACCAGCACGGAGAGGCTTGGAATGGTCCTGAAGAATTCTAATTTAAAGCCAAACGAATTAGCTGAGATGATTGAACATAACATATTGAACAAGAGGACAAGAAAAATGTTTATGGATTCCATGGCGGAGCAGGAAAAGACGAGGAAAGGCGCCAGCAAAACCAGGAGAATCAGGAAAGTTAATGTCCAACTTGCTAAGTTTCTTTAATTTTTCCTTAACATTTCTATAACAGTATCGACAGACCTGTTTGCATATTCTTTGATTCTTTTCTTGGCTTGCTCCCATGTAATATTAGGACCAGAAATTCCCAAAGCTACCGGCTTATCGTATTGAACGGATAAATCAAGCAGTTTTCTTGCAACAGAATGCGCAACAACCTCATCATGATTTGTATCACCCTTAATTACTGTACCGAGCGTCACAATGCCGTCGATATTTTTATTTTTTAATAATTTATTAACTGCCAGCGGGATTTCAAAAGCGCCGGGCACTTCAATTATTTTAATTAGCTTAGCACCGGATTTTTTTATTCTCTGCTGGGCAACCCTGCTCATTTCATTTGTTATTTCATGATTGAATTTTGAAACAACAACAGCGATTTTTTCATTCATTTTAGTTTAACTGGACCGGCATCTTCCCTGCCCTGCCTTTTGCCGGTGCCTGCATATTTTGTAAGCTCAGTTTTGCCTTTCAGCAATGCCAAAGCGTTCAGAGCGTGTTTTGATGTTCGGTTTCTTGCAATTTCAAAGAGCTCTTTGTCTGTTTTGGCTTCATCCATGTGCACAAAAACTTCGATTATATGCCTGTTTACCATCAATTGAACAGCCTGCAGGCCTAATGAAGCCTCATGAGAGCACTGCTTGTCTATCGGCATAGGGCCGGCCATTCCCAAAGCCAGAACAATATCACATTTGTATTTCTCAAACAAGAGCTTGCATGCCACAGGCAAGTCCTTAATGCCCGGAACGGTGTATCTTTCAATTTTTGCGTCTGAATTTTCCTTAATTTTATCAATAGCAAAAGATGCCATGTCAACTCTTGCAAAATTCGTGTCCGCAATTCCTATTTTTACCATTTTAGTCTGTTAATTCAATTTTAACTTTATCCCCATCAGTTAATTTAAGTTCTGATTTAAGATGGACCGGCGCGATAAATTCTATAATATCTTTATGCTTGTTTATGTCCGGTATTATTATTGCACCATTGATTTCTTTTATTTTTGCTTTATGGCAATTTGCGCTGCCAAATGTTTTGCCGTCTTTTTTGTATCCCTTAATTTTTATCGGAAGGTGATTTTTTAATGAATCAAATTGTGGTTTTGTAACTTTAACATTTAGAGTTCCCGGATAAGCATTAAATCCTAAATTAGTTTTGATTTCATGCTTATAATGCGGCATTGACATGAATACAGCCCCTTCTCCAAGGCCTTTTACAACAGTGCCACTTACAGAGGTAATTGCAATTGTATCACCCATACTGTAAGTGAAGTATTTTTGCTTATAAAGCTTATGGCAAAGTTTTTAAAACTTGCAGTTATATTGCAGGCTTATGGGGGACAGAAAGCTGCTCATTGTTGGCATTGACCCGGGAATTACTACAGCTTATGCTGTTCTCGACATTGAAGGAAAATTAATCAAATCTAATTCTTCAAAACAATTTGGATTAAATCAAATTATTTCGGAAACAACAGAACTCGGCAAAGTGGTGCTGGTTGGCACTGACAAATCTAAGATTCCAAATCTTGTGTATTTGTTTGCAACTAAACTGGGGGCAAGAGCCGCTATTCCAAGCGAAGATTTGAAAGTGGATGAGAAAAGAAAAATGATTTCCGGATTTAAAGCGGATGATGGCCATCAGGCAGATGCTCTGGCTGCTGCGCTATTTGCATACAAGACATCAAAACCTCTTCTTGATAAAATAGATTTATATTCTAAAAACTGCAAAAAAGATGGGATTAAGGACAGAATAAAAGAGCTCGTAATTACAAAAAAGATTAGCATAAAAAGTGCTGTTGGAATGATTGAATACAAATACGAAGAAGATAAGATAATAGAGAAAATTATTGTTGAGAGAAAACTAAATGAGGATGATTTCCTGAAATTATACAACAAATTAAAATATTATGAAGCTGAAATTAGATTGATAAAAATGCATAATAATAATCTAAATAACCGGATAAAAAATTTGGAGAAAAATAAAAATAATGAAATAAAATCCGGAAAAAATGACAAGCTTCATGATTTTCGGGAAAGAAGAATTGCCTCCCTTGAAAACTCCGTCAAATCCAAAAATAGGGAAATAGAAAATATAAAGTTCATAATTA
>CAYHTH010000156.1:0-2289 GCA_964359525.1 uncultured Methanosarcinales archaeon
CTTACGGAATTGAGCTTGGAATGCTGATGGACAAATTAAGATTTACAGAATCAAGGACTTTGCAGAGTTTCCTGACGACAGAATTTTCCAGAGTCGGGCCGGGAACAGCGAAAGAAATATGCGGGCATGCTGCCGTGCTGCCAAAAACAAACCCCAGCGAAGTAAGCCGAGACATGGCAGAAAAATTATTGCATGGAATCCAGCAAACTAAAATAATTGCGCCGCCGACAGACTGCCTGAGCCCAATAGGGCAGGACCTGCTTGAGAAAGGCCTTAGAAAAGAAATAAGGGCGGAATTTTATGCCACAACTTCAAGGCCGCCTGCAGTTTACAGGGGAAATCCGTTCATAATTGAAATTGGAGTTGCTTACGGCGGGGAAATTCCAAAAGAAGAAAGGACAAATATTCTTAGATTTGCAAACAGGGTTCCATTATTATATCAGGAAGGGGCATGTTCAATGACAAAATCTATAATGGAGACCAACTGGAAGACCTATGGACTGCAGCAATCCGGTGATTCTGTTCCTGTTGGCCCGCTTGTTATTGTTGTGCATATGTCATCTGTGTGGGTGCCATTCACATCCGAGTCAAAAGAAGCAATTGCCCATTATGCTGAAATTATCAAGGAGATTAAATTGGGATTGCAGGAATGCGGAAGAATGCTTGGCTCTTATGTCAGAAAAAAATCAAAAATCAGCGATCAGATTGAAAGGGCAAATATGTTTGAGAGATACATTCCGGAAGTTGCAGATTCATTATCCATCCTGAGCGGCGAGAAAAAAGAAAAAATTCTGCTGGGTCTGCAGAAAATGCTTGTGAAGCCGGAGATAAAGCAGGAAATACTGCAGGAAGATGAAGATGATAAATTGTATAAGATGAAATTCAACAAGAAAACTGATGAAAATGAAGAAACAGGAAAAGAAACCGATCAAGGAACTTGAGGATTTAGGAAAGAAATTAGTTGCTGACATAGAAAAAGGCAGAAACCCAACTATAGAATTCAGCGTAAGAAGCCTGTCCAATGTAGTTTTTGACAAAGAAACAGAAACATTAGGACTTGGAGACAAACAGCAAAAAAGGACTTTCTTTAACGTTGGGCATGCTAAAAAATTCCTGCAGACGCTGGAAGTTGCAAAAGTAAGCAAGAATCTTCTTGATGTAGGAAAGCACGCAAGCTTAAGAGATGTATTTTATATGGCCAAGAGAACCATTCCGCAATCCAATATCAATATTGTTGATGAGCAGACAGAAAGCGATAAGGCAATAGAAGACCTGGAATTAATTACGGGATTATCCAGGGAACAGATTAATATCAACGCAAACAAGATGGGCTCTGTTGCCGGAAATGTTGTGATTGAAGATTCAGGAGATTCAATAAACTGGTCGAAGCTTGGCTCAGGTGGGTGGAGCATTCCTTCTAATGTTGAGAATATTGAATTCAAAAGCGTCAAGGCAAAATACATAATTTACATGGAGAAGCAGGCAGTCTGGGAAAGGCTGCATGAAGACAAGTTCTGGGAAAAACAGAATTGCCTGATTGTTACTTCGCAAGGCCAGACCACCCGAGGGATCAGAAGATTATTGCAGAGGCTGACTGAGGAGCACAAGCTGCCAATTTATGTTCTTGCGGATTTCGACCCCTGGGGATTTTATATTTATTCTGTCCTGAAATTTGGCTCTATTAATCTTGCTCACATGTCCGGCACCATGACTCTGCAGGATGCAAGATTTTTGGGAGTCACGGCAGATGACGTCGGAAATTATGATTTGAAAAAGCACTTCATCAAATTCAAGGATGTGGACACGACGAGATTAAAACAGATTTCAGATTATGACTGGTTTAAGAAGAATAAAGAGTGGCAGCGGCAATTCAAGATGATGAAAGACTTCGGAGCTAAATTAGAAATTCAGTCATTGTCATCAAAAGGAATAACATTTATATCTGAAAAATATTTACCAGAGAAAATAAGGAAAAAAGAATTCCTTGATTAAAATGGAAGAAAACGCCGAGAAGCCAAAAAAATCCAATGCACCTCCAAGCTGCGCAGGATGCGTCCGATGGGAACGCTTTGGCAAGAACTGCTTCTATTTCTGGGAAGGCAAAAAGCACTGCACGATGTGGGCTGCCTCATGGGACGAGACGATGCAGCAGTGATTGTATTAGAATTCTTTTAATCCGCACATTAAAATTCAATATAATTGGGTGGGTACTTGAACGGTGAGCGTGTTCGAAGCGAACCGTTCTCACACGCAAATCAGGGCTATTATAAAAACATTTAGTGCGATCAG
>CAYHTH010000157.1:0-2289 GCA_964359525.1 uncultured Methanosarcinales archaeon
ATTGAGACACGAATATGACTCAAGAATAGGGGAATTCTGCACTGCTGTAGATTGAAATTGATTAATTTAATATTCATTATAAAAATTTAATTAATTTAGATTGTTGTTTTATAGACTTCAAAA
Source organism: uncultured Methanosarcinales archaeon (assembly GCA_964359525.1). Classification (GTDB taxonomy): domain Archaea; phylum Nanobdellota; class Nanobdellia; order Woesearchaeales; family GW2011-AR4. The sequence goes on from CAYHTH010000157.1 coordinate 124, forward strand.
GAATACTCTTTTCTAGGATTTTGTCAATATTAAAATTGAATTTCTTTAAAGCAACCTTTTTGGCATATTCTAACACCAATTCCTTAGAGGAAAACTGTACAGGTTTTGAATTCATTGCCTTACGTGTCGCTTCGAGTGTAACCCAGACACCTAAAGGCATAGTGTAATCATCAGTAATGAATCTTAATGCCAATACTGTGCTTTGTTTCTTTAATTCTTTTAGTTTTTCCAGTATTCCCATCCTAACCGTGTAATATCCTCCAGCAGTTTGCTCAGCATAGTTTTTTCTTCCGTTATAGGATTCGTAATCAGTTGTGTAATTAGGACTCCTAACATACATCTCAAATAATTCGTAACTCCAAACCTCCGGGAAACAAAGAATTAGATAGTAATTACCTAAATATCCACCAAAAAAAGCAGTGTAATCAATAGTATTATTATTTTTTATTTGAGCAATCAAATGTTTTCCGATGGTATCATGGGTAGCCGTCAAACTCCATCTTGTGGGAACCAATTTTCTGTCTTTTTTTAATCCAAGAGTTCCCACGCTTAACAGTTTACTTAAAAAGTTTTCATCAAAATTATTTTCGTAAAGATAATTTACAGCGTCCTGCGCTTTTAAATCAATGTCATCAAAAACTTTATACACTTTTGTGTGGATTTTTGGATTTTCCGTTAAAGAAGCTTTTTTTAATTTTGCATTTGGGCCGGTGGGGGCCATGTGCGAATCGAGATTTAACTGAAAGCGCGGCTTTTCTTTTAATTGTATTTCAACATCAACGGGCTTTGAGGACATTGCAATGTCCTGGCTTAACTCGATTAATTTTATTTTTTTCCTGATATTAACGTTATCCCTGGAATTTAGCAAAGAACTTCTAAAATCCACAATTTTTGGTATTTCAAAATTCTCCGAAGACCAAAATTTTGGAGCGTCATACAGCCAGGAATCATCGCTTTGTTCCGGCGGCGCAAGAATTCCGATATTCACATTCGGATAGCCAAACCTTCCAACAAATGGGGCAACTGCATCGCTTGTGAAATTTTCCGTTTCTATTTTGTTTTTCACTTTATAGATGGCATTATTCCTTGCGCAGATTGGGCATCTCCCTTTCCCGCAGTCTCCCAATGGGTCGTAGCCTTTATGCTGCCTGAATTTAATTTTCATTGACATTGTTAATACAATGACGATTATAAATATTGCGAAAAACAAAAACCCTTAAATAACAACCAGTAATTTTCTTTGGAATGGCTTTATCAAAAAAACAAGTGGCTGAATTAAGGGAACATCTTGACAACTGCAAGAATCCATTGTTCTTTTTTGACGATGACCAGGATGGCCTGAGCGCTTTTCTTCTTTTGTATAGATATAAACGGGAAGGGCACGGAATTGTTGTAAAGACATCATCAAAACTTGGAACGGTTTTTTCAAATAAAGTGAAAGAATATAATCCGGATAAAGTTTTTATCCTTGACATAGCTGAGGTTGCGCAGGAGTTTATTGATGCAATAAAAGTTCCGGTTGTGTGGGTTGACCATCACGGGCCTTTTCAAAGAGAAAATGTGAAATATTTTAATCCAAGAGTTTCAGAGCCTGATGATAATTTTCCTACATCTTTCTTGTGCTATCAGGCTGTCGGGCAGGGGCTGAAATCGAGCGATGCCGAGCATCACAAGTACCTGTGGATTGCAGCTCTTGGAAGCGTTGCAGACTGGTTTGTGCCGCCGTTCATCAAGGAATTCAGGGAAAAATACCCAGAGCTTTTGGACAAAGATTACACCCATCCCGGAGATATAATTTTTAATACAAAACTTGGAAAGCTGATAAGAATTTTTTCATTCATTCTGAAAGGCAAGCATAATGACGTGATGAAATCCATAAAAATTTTGACAAGAATAAAAGAGCCTGATGAAATTCTTAGTCAGGAAACTGAGCAGGGAAAGTTTATCTACAAACGATACGAGCAAATTAATAGACTGTACGAGCCATTATTAAAAGAAGTTCTTGAGGCAGCTGAAAATACAAAAGGCAAAATCATAATTTACAAATACAATGATGATAGGACAAGCTTCACAAGCGATTTGTCAAACGAGGCGGTTTACAGGTTTCCTGACAAAGTGATTTTGATTGCCAGGGAAAAAAATGACGAGATGAAATGCAGCCTGAGG
>CAYHTH010000158.1:0-2286 GCA_964359525.1 uncultured Methanosarcinales archaeon
TTCTCTTCTGCTGCTTTCTTTCCAGCGTCTGCTTTCGAGTCATGCTTGTGCTCTACGGATGCTACCGGTGCTGCTGCAACCTGAGCTACTGCTGCTTTCTCTATAGCTTCGTCTATATTAACTCCTTCCAAAGCTGCCACTAGTGCTTTTGCTCTAGCCTCATCAACTTTTACATGGGCTGCTTCCAGCACTTTCTTGACATTCGCTTCATCTACTTTCTGTCCTGCTTTGTGAAGCAACATAGCCGCGTACACGTATTCCATTTTTATTCCTCCATTAGTTTTATTCAATATTATTTTTGTTATTTTTTATTTGTTGTGATTTTTCTTTTTTATCATGCTCTTCAATAGCCTTTTTATGAATGTCGTGATATATTTTTTCAACTTCCTTCACTTCTTGCTGTTTTTCCCTCATTTTTATGTTTGCTTCCAATTCTTCCCTTGTAGGAGCTTTTACTTCAGTTGATTCTGCCTTTTGTATTGTTTCTTTATGTTTTGTTTCGGTTTGTTCTTTTTTCTCTTCTGTTTCTGATTCAGTTTGTTTTTCTTCAACTTTATGCTCGACAACTTGTATGTTGGCTGCTGTTTTCAGGCCTTGCATCTGCCGGTCTGCTTTTCCAAGCAATGATTCAATTATTCCCTTCTCAAATATGTTCTGTGCAACTCCAAGATTTTTAGCGTCATTGTGGGCTTTTCCAAGCAGCACTTGTATTGTATCCTTTGTTGTATAGCCTGCTTCAATTGCTAAATTGAATGCCCATCTTGCAGCATTTGACAATCTGCCTAAATATTCTTTCTCATCAACTGCAAGCACATCTCTTCCATAAATTAATCCGTCTTCATACACCGCTACCAAGTCCAATCCAACTTCCATTGGCTGAATCCCCAGCCTCGTCAAAATCTCAGCAACCTTCGGCTTTATTTTCTCTCCTGCTCTTGCAACAACAGTATCCTCTTTTATCGCAACTTTTCCGCCTTCAACTCCTGATTTAATGCCGACTATGGCAAGCTCTCCGATAATCGGGCCCGGAGCAAAAGGCGTTGGGCCTTTGTTGACAACAATATCCCTCAGCGCTGTCTGTCCTGCTTTTGCCGGCGCAGGTGATTTGTTTCTCTGCAAAGTTCTGCTTAATTTGAACGGATTTTCTTTTGTGAAAATTAATGCAGGCATTCCCCCAAGGTGATTCTCAAGCTGCTCCAGTCCTTTTTTCTTTGATTTGGTCTGCTCAAATGCAAGCTTTATCAGTCTCCTCTTGGTCATGGTGATAAAGAATTTTCCTCTTAATTGCGCCCTCATTTTCTGCAGCTGCGGAGCTGGAAGATTTTCCATGTTGACAACCCCGATAATCGGGTATTCATTAATCATTCTGACTAACTCATCTACAATCTCTTTCTTGTATTCCGCAACGTGAGCATGTACTTGCGGGCTTTTTGGCCCACTCGCTTTTGTTACTTGTTCCATTTTGGTTTTTTGTAATTATTTTCTTTTTTGTGGGCTGAGCAATTGCGAAGCCTACACTTTTTGATGAAACTTTTTATTTGAAAAAGTTTCCCGTCCTCAAGGGGCGAAACCCTTGTTTTATTTTGTTTCTTTATCTGCTTCTGTTTTCTCGCCAATCTTTACTGGCTTGCCCATTGTCAATTTGATGTAAATATCCTTAATGTTATATTTTTCATTCGGCAAAGCGTGAAGTACTGCGTTATAAACTGTCAAAGCGTTGTCAGTTATTTCATTTGCGCTCATGTCTTCTGAGCCGATTCCGCACTGTATTAATGGGGCGCTTTTTGTTGTTGCCCTCACAGTTCTCTGGAATTTTTCATAGACCGGCTTGAGGTTTGCATTTGGCGGAACTACTCCGCCTGATTTAGGATTCGGCATCTTTCCTCTTGGGCCAAAAACTCTTCCAAAAGATGTAGCAACTTTCGGCATTATGTTTGCCTGCGCTACAAAGAAATCGTACCCATTTGCAAGCTTCTTTATTTCCTTCTTATCTTTTAATCTTTCAAAACTGTCAGACATGATTGCGTGGTCAAAAACTTCTTTTGCCTGTTCGCCTAACTCAGCTCCGACCAATCCGCAAACCTTTATTTTCTTTCCTCTTGAATGTGGCAAAGTCACGAATAAATCTAACTGGTGCTCCGGTTTTTTTGGGTCCAATCCTGTCAGGTTTATGATTAAATCAACTGACTGCTTGAAATTTCTTTTATTAGAAATATCTTTTGCCTTTGCTAATGCTGATTGTACTTGTTCTTTTTCCATTTATGCCCTCCTGCCGAAGCAGTTGAT
>CAYHTH010000159.1:0-2280 GCA_964359525.1 uncultured Methanosarcinales archaeon
AGTGTTTTCTCAACTATTTTCCTTATATTTTTCTCTTCATTATGGGCAGGGATAATCGCCCACAAGTTTTTTGTTTTCATTTATTTTTTATTCAAGAATTATTTAAGGTAGTTGTATTTGTTATATTAGTTGTACTAATTAGATTATTCTCTCTGGCTATTGGTGCAATTGCAGTTTCTTTCTCAAGATTCCTGACAATGCCATCTGATATTGTAGCATTATTTCCCTCCCAGTCAATCTTGTAAGTGTATATGTCCGTTCCAGTCAACCCGCGCTGGTGGTCGAATAGTTTAAAATATCTTAATCCATGGCCCTGCATGTAGAACATTCTTGTGAATATGCTTCCAGTCAACTCCTTGCTCGATAAAATCGCTGTAAGTTCGTCTTCATTCTGCGGAACTAGAGTGATTCCAAAATCAAGATTAGTGCCATTAAATTCTTTCCTCAAAATTCCGTCTTTGGTTGTAAATGCAGCAGCTTTTGGCCTCACAATTCCCTGCTGCCCTATGCCGAATATGTCATAATTGCTCAAATTAACCTGAAGCCCGTTGCTGCACAGGTAAATTTCATTGCTCGTTCTCTTGCAGCTCGTCGTCCCTCCATAGCCCGGCCAAGGAGCCACCCATGAATTTGCCTCGCTGTCGCTTGAAATTGATTGAACTTCAGAATAAATATTCTGCGCCTGCTCCCTTGTATAATTAAATTTATTCATCATGTACTGCACAGCTGCTTCCTCAGGCATTTTTCTCGCGTTCTGCCAGATGTCAGCCCTTTCAAAATCCCAGCTTCCGAAATGCCCCCATACTCCGCTTTTTCCAATCATGTCATCTGATGCAATAAAATACCCTTCCGGAGGATTGCAGTGAGTGTAAGATAATACAGTATCCGCCTGCTGCCCATCTAAACCATACTCAAGAAGTTTTTTCCTGGCTTCCTCTTTGCTCAATACAATTATTTCATTAATTATTTTTAATGATTGGGGGGTATGGTTGTTTATTTTGAATAAAGTTTCATAACCCTTGTTGTGGCCGCAGTCAAGCATCCTTAAAATTCCCACTGCTTTTTTTTCATCACTTTCCATTAAAAGCTGCCCTACCCAGTGAGCGGCCGGAGAGGTTTGTGTTGTGCCATCGAAAGTTACTCTTCTGTCGGACAATGCCTTAAAATGATGTCCAAAATCCCACCATGAAGTTATGATTGCATCCGGCCTTGAATCCTGCTTGATCGCCTGCATAGAATTATACCATGCGTCATTTACAATCGGAATGTCAGAGCCTGCGGAATTTATAGCTCCTCTTGTAGGCCCTACGAGAACAAGCAGAAGAAGGATAATCATTACGCTGCCGCTTATAGCTTTATGAACTTTGAATTCTTTTGTAAGAATTCTTGAAGAGTAAATATACAATTTTCCCAAAGCGACTCCAAATGCAACGCTGAATGCCGGAGCAAGCAAAATAGTAAACCTTATGCCCCTTATGCTCGCAAATATTGTTGAAACCACCCAGAGTGATAATAGGATAGATAGATTAAAATTATAGGATTTGTCTTTATTATAGATTGCAATTGCTATTCTTACGAGGATTGGAAGCAGCACCCAAATCAAAAATCCATAAACAGAAATGCTGACTCCCAGTTTTACCAGCATGAAATAAGCGCCATAAAATGCTACTGTGCCGATAAAATAAGCAAAATCAAATTTTTTAAATGATTCTGTCCTTGATATGGCAAGCGCCAAGCCCACCATGCTGATGAAAAACAGCAATGAGCCGCCGACAGAATCTATAATGCTGTTTAAAGAGCCTTCGTTAAGTTCGGCAACAGTTGTGAGGACATTAGGCCAGAGACTGGGTGAGACAGGTGCCTTTATCGACGGGAAACTCAAAGGCCCGAGGAAGCTGTTTCTGAATATTGGCCATCCTGAAAACGCAACAACAAATAACGCTGTTGAAATAAAATAGGTAATTCCCACCAGGAGAACATTGCGAATCGATTCATTGCCAAACACAGACAGCATATTTTTTTTGATTTCGCTGAGATTTATTAAGGCTAGATAAATAAATTCCGCAGCTATAGTAACGAGCAGGAAGTCAAAGATGTACCACCATCCTGTCCAGGCAAATGTATAAAGCCCTGTGAAGAAACCTGCAAGCACAGTGATTCCAATAGTCTTCCAGATATTTTTTGAGTCCATTGTAAGTATAAATAGCCAGGTAACAATCAATGGAAAGAAAACAACCCAGGCATCGCTGTCTGCATGCCCGAATAAAGTCCTGCCTAAAA
>CAYHTH010000160.1:0-2203 GCA_964359525.1 uncultured Methanosarcinales archaeon
GTCTTTGACAAATACCTGGCAGTCGGCAAAAAAGCCTATGTTGAAAGAAGAAATAAAATAAGCGTAAAAGAAGCAATAAATGCAATTCATGCATCAAATGGCTTGGTTTTTATTTCACACCCGGGAGTTTATGATAATTTTGACGTCGATGAATTCATTGATTATTTTTTAAAAAATGGCGGTAATGGGGTTGAAACATACTATTCTTATGAAACATCAAGATACCACACCGGAAAAAGGGCAAATGCAAAGACAATCGGCAAATTCAAAAAAATAGCAAAAGAAAAAAATATTCTGGAAACCGGCGGCTCGGATTTCCACGGCAGGCCTGATCAGGTTTTAGGAAAACTAAAAGTTCCTTTCCCTGTGTTGGAAAGATTGAAGAAAGCAAAGAAATAGTTATTTAATTTTCTTATAAACTTCATCAATTGTCACAAACTCAACATCATCAAATTTCTTTGCATGTTTAATGAATTCTTCCATATCTCTAATTACCTGGGTTATACTCTCATCTTCATGAGTTGATTCTATACTATGGGAGATTATAACAAAAACAAATGGTTTCTTAGACCTGTCAGCATTCTTGTAATAATAATCAAAAGCTGCTTTTAATAATTCAGAATAAACTGGGTCTGCCCTTAATGTTTTGCCCATGAAATTAAATGTTGCAATTGGAATCTCAAGAACTTTTGAATTTTGATGTTTAGTATCTTGATAATCATTTAATGATAATTTCCAGGGATAATGCTCATCAACTTTGCTCCAGTCATAATGCATTCCATCATTCAAATGCCCTTTAATCCCTGGCGTTGCAGAGCTGTCAATCTTAAATCCATTCTCCTGCAATGCCTTAATAGAGTCTGTATTCAAAGCCCAATTTCCCCATCTGAAACTTGTTGGATTTATCCCTAGATTTTTTTGAATTAGTTGTTTTGATACTTTAATAAATAGATTTATCTGATTATAATTATAAAATCTGGCGCTTGTATTCTGGAATCTTTTCTTCAATGCCGTCTGCAAAGCCAAATCACTGTCAGGATGCAGATGCAGTCCAATTTCATGCTTTTCTTTTAATAATGATTTTAATTGATTATTAATTTTATTTAGTTCTTCATTTTCAGCACTAAAACAGTTTGTCGACAAGAAAAAAGTAGCTTTTGCATTATATCTATTTAATAAATTCCTCCAGTTCTCAATTCCTTTGTAATAGCCGATATAAGCTTCAGGATTATTTTTCTGCCAAACTCTTTCATTATTTTTCTTGACATAACCGGATTCAGTATCAATCGTTATTGATATTAAGAATTTTTTATTTTTATTATTAATCTTCTTTTGTTTCTTCAAATTCTTGACATAAACTGATTTTGATAATGATTTCAGAGTTTTTTTTCCCAAAGGCATGTTCAAAATATTGTATAATCCAATTTTTAATTTTTTCATCTTAATTTCTTGTACAATTTATTAAATTTCATGACAATAGTGTCCCACGAATAATTTTTCTTTACAAATTGAATTCCGTTCTTTGATAATTTTTGCCTTAGTTTATTATCCGAAATAACTTTAATTATATTCTCAGCCAGATTATTTTCATCTTTTTCCTTAACCAGCAATCCATTTTCATTGTTCTTAATCAAAAACTTAATTCCGCCTGTTTCTGTCCCTATGACGCAAGCCCCGCATGCCATTGCTTCAGCCAAAACAAGGCCCTGGCCTTCTGTTCCAATCTTGCTCGTCACCGCCGGCAATACAAAAACATCGGCAAGATTATAGTAATCCGGCAGCTTATGATGGGGAATTGAGCCTAGAAATTCAATATTAGTCAAGTTTAGTGAGCCTGCAAGCTTTTGAAGCTCTTTTCTGTAAGCCCCTTCCCCGATGATAAGTAATCTTGAATTTGATATTTTTTTATTTACCAATGATAATGATTTAATCAGATAGCCTATCCCCTTCTGCTCGTTCAGCCTGCCAACATACAGTATTATTTTCTGTTTTTTGTACTGCCTGAATTTGGATTTGGCATCTTTATGGACGAATAAGTCTATGTCAACCCCCATTGGGATTAATCTTACTTTATCCTGGTATTCAGGAAATCTTTTGATTAGTTCATTTCTGGTAGCTTCGCTGTTTACCGTGCAGAAATCGCAGTTCTTCAGAACTTTTCTCTGAAGTGCTTTGAAAACAAAATTCTTCAGCGGAAACAGGT
>CAYHTH010000161.1:0-2202 GCA_964359525.1 uncultured Methanosarcinales archaeon
TGCCGCCACCATTATTCATACTTGTTTGCATATCCCTTATATTTTTTATACGATTTATAAATCTTTCTATCTTTATAACTAGGAAGTGATGAACTATTAAGAATATTCTATCTGCCTGTTTGTATAAATCTCAACCAGTCTTGATATTCTGGAATCTATTGACTCAGCTTCACCAGGTTTTTTTATTGGAACTTTGGTACCTAAATCAAAAACAAATTGTGGGAATGTGACTCCATAATAATTAGGTATGTTGTATCTTTCGTACAGTTCTCCCAGTAATTCTGCGTTCAGCATTTAAGAAATCAAAACAGCATTAACAATTCCGTTCTGCCCTGGCCTTGAGGTTACCCTCGCTTTTCCCATTTCTGTGTCAATCACAGAGCCTTTTGTCATAATGTTTCGCCTGACGAAATGCCGGTTTGCAGGATTGGCAGTTATAGTTTTTATCTTAACCTGCCTGTAAGCTTTTGATTTGGGATCAAACAAATTTGCTGTGTCGGCGCCCAATAACCTTAATTTTCTGTGGGCGCCCATAGTTCTGATTACAATTATTCTTTTCTTGCCGAGCTTTGTTAATGACGGCTCTCTGCCTAACTCGAACTGCTTTTTCTTCCTGTAATCCTTGTACCTGGCTCCGGTTTGCTTTCTCCTCGGCCTTGCCTGTGATAATGCCATACCGGGAAGGAAATTTTCACGGTTTAAATAGGTTTCGGAACCTTTTATTTGCTATAGATTTTTATTTGAATAAACTTATTTTTTCATCAATAAAATTATTTTTAACAAACTTTATAAAGAAAAAAAAAATATTGCTTATCGTCTAAAATGAACCACAAACAGCATTCCATTGAAATAAAGAAAGAAATTGAAAAAAAATCTGAAAGAAGAGCCTCTTCAAAATACGCAACCGGCTTTTCAGATAATTTGCAGCCTTTGGAATCTTTGGACTTAAGCAAAATTAAGAATTTTGACGATTTGGCCAAAGCAATGTCCAATACCGCATTCGGCGGCAGAACCGTTGGCGAAGCCGTTGATGTGCTTTATGATATGATAAATGATCCTGACTGCTATGTTGTTGGAACTTTTTCCGGAGCTATGACTGTTGCGAAGATGGGATTATTGATTTGCGACATGATTGATAGAGGAATGCTTAATGCAGTCATAAGCACAGGAGCATTAATGACCCACGGCTTTGTTGAGTCAGTCGGCATGAGGCATTTCAAGTATAATCCCAAAATGGATGATGTGGAATTATACAACAAGGGCTATGATAGAGTTTACGACACTCTGGAATTAGAGAAAAATCTTGATGACACAGAAGAGATGATATGCAAAATTCTTGATAAATTTGATAAAAACGAAGTGCTTTGCAGCTATAAAATCACACATTTGCTTGGCAAGCATCTTGCGGAAAATGTTGATGGCAGAGCAATCTTGAAATCAGCATATGACAAGAAAGTTCCTGTTTATATCCCTGCTTTTACAGATTCGGAGCTTGGGCTGGATATGGGCATTTACATGAGAAGGCAGGCAATTAAAGGCGAAAAATTACTTCAATTTAATCCGTTCTTGGATTTGGAGAATTATACCGAGCAGATAAAAAATGCAAAGAAAGTAGGCATTTTTACAATTGGCGGCGGAGTCCCAAGAAACTGGGCGCAGCAAGTCGGGCCTTATTTGGACATAATAGACAAAAGAATTGGGCATGGAGGCGGATTCAAAAGATTCCATTATGGAGTAAGAATATGCCCTGAGCCCGTGCATTGGGGCGGATTGTCAGGATGCACTTATTCTGAGGGAGTTTCATGGGGAAAATTTGTCCCTCAAAATGAAGGCGGAAAATTCGCAGAAGTTATAGCTGACGCGACAATTGCATGGCCAATTATTCTGAAAGCGGTTATGGAAAGGATGGAAAAGAAGAAATAAATTTTAGATAATTATTTATTCTTATGTATTTAATTAATTTTTATGCAATACACTGAATTTTTGCTGGCAGGCGCGCTTTTTCTTATTGTGCTGTGCGTAGGTTACCTCCTAGGCAAATATGTTGCAAGAAAGGAGCATAAAGAACAAATTCCTGAAATAAGGGAGACTGCGGTAAAACAATCAAGGGCAGTTTTGTCAGGGCAGTTCTCTGAGCAGATAGCACCTTATCTTCCGGATTTTCCGTACAAGCCTACCGAAGCAAGGTTTATCGGCAAGCCG
>CAYHTH010000162.1:0-2201 GCA_964359525.1 uncultured Methanosarcinales archaeon
GAAAGGTCAAAAATCTTCATAACAACTATAAAGGTTCGCGATATAAAAGGGTTATTGGCACTCCCTCAATGAGTGGAGAAGGGAATAGCAGGCTAAGCTGGGGAGCATTAGTCAATGATAAGAATTATAGATTATGCTGGTCAAGGATAAGGAGATTACAGCTGCTAAAAACAATCCCTTGAGATACTTGTTGTTTATTTGGCTTATCCCCCTTGAGGTCAGCATATAGAAGGCCAAAGATGCTGATATGGTGTACTTGGGATAATAGATGGGGAATGCTAATTCGGATATAACAAAAGGCATCAGTATGGGGACCAGTAACCATAGGAATATAAAGAGATGGGTGTCTGATTTTTGTATTTTGATATTTCTTCCAAATTTTTTCCAGGTGATTAGAACACTCAAAGAAAGAAGAGAAAATAAGGCAAGCGTAATCGGATCATAATAAGTATAGAGGGAAAATGTGTTGAATAAATCTGACAAGTGGGGGGAAGGCAACCAGTTTATGTTCACAAATGACCCATTTTTTATTCCGATTATTTGATGAATCAAAACCCAAATCCACGGAATGAATGCCACTAACAATAAAATTTGGAGGGTGATCCATTTTTTAAGGGGAATATATGGATTTTGCTTTGTGGATTTCAGTGATGTTACCGTCAAATATAGGTTTTGGGCCAGTATTATAAAAAATCCATAGACATGGCTGTACAGGAGCAAAATGCTGGATAGCTGGTAATAAACAATGAATTTGATGCTCCTTTCCCTCATCATTTTTATAAAGAAGAACATTGAGGCCAGCGTCAGCACGGCCATCAAAGAGTACATTCTTAATTCCTGCGAATAAGTGATGTGGAAGGTTGAGACAGCCACTATGAGCGAGGCAATCATCCCGGTCTCCCTGTTGAACAACAGCCTTCCTAAGTGATACATAAAAAAAATAGATATGATCCCCAATAGCGAAGATAATGATCTGGTGGCAATTTCAGAATCGCCGAAAATTTCCATCCAAAAATGCAGCATGATATAATAGAGTGGAGGATGAGGATCATTTTCTGAATTGCCCATTATCTCTTTAAGTGTCAAGGAAGCATGATGAATGGAGAACACTTCATCCGGATTGTAACCTCTATTCCCCAAATTATGAACTCTCAGGATAGTGCCGGTTAACAATATGATAATTAAGAGGGTAAATGCTATTCGTTGATGATTGTCCTTAAGTTCCATGTTCTTAATAGACTATCGGAGTTTTTCTTTAAGAAGTATTGTATCCTTATAAGACTTCCCTTCTTCCCATAAGGTTACCAAACAAATCAATAATAAAATGATTATTTAATGAGCTGTTAATTCTTCTGTGCATAAAACCTCAAAAAAATTATTTTCGATTCCACACTCTTCTTACCTTGAAAACCATTTGTTCTTTAACATCAGCAATCCAGCAAGTTTTTACACTTCTATTAAACCATTTTTTATCACTTCACTCTGACAGCTTCCAGATTCCTTGGGGCAACTGTTTCTATCCTGAAATTTTTGTGCATAGAGCTTGCCAGGTCCAGGCATCTCGAGCTCTCGCCGTGATTGACAATTATTTTTTTAGGCCGAGGCTCGCATTTTGCAACAAAATTCATTAATTGGTTTCTTGACGAGTGGCCTGAAAAGCCATCGACTGTGTGAACAGACATTTTTATCTGAAGCATTTCATGCTTTCCGCCGTCGGCAAATGTAAATTCTCTTTCGCCCTGCTGCATTCTTCTTCCTAATGAGCCGTCGCCTTGGTAATTGACAAACCCAATTGCGTTCTTTGGATTGTCGCATAAATGTTTTAAATACTCAACAGACGGGCCGCCGGTTAACATGCCGGAAGTTGCCAATATAACGCAAGGCCCAGTTTCTTCAATAACCTGCATTCTTTCCTGCTGCGACCCAACTCTCTTGAAAACCTCATGCAAAAATGGATTCTGGTCTTTGTGGAAAATTAATTTCCTCACTGTGTTATTCAAATATTCAGGGTAAGCTGTGTGTATTGCTGTAACGTCCCACACCATTCCGTCGATATAAACAGGAATATGCTGCATTCTTCCTTCGCGCACCATTGCTTCGATTGCCAGCATGACTTCCTGCGCCCTTCCAACCCCTAAAGTCGGAATCAAAACTTTTCCGCCTCTTTCAGTTGTTTCTTTTATGACTTTCATTAATTCCTC
>CAYHTH010000163.1:0-2192 GCA_964359525.1 uncultured Methanosarcinales archaeon
TGCCCTATTATTAAAACAAGCACTCCAATCAAAACAAAAATTCCTCCTTTGTGAAAAAGCTCTTTGGACTGGTCATTGATTATAACTGCCAAAACAACAGACGACAGACCTATGGCCAATAGCCTTATGTAAGATAATATGTTAGTTAATATTCCCATGCTTATAAATTCTATAAGCCCTTTAACCCCTTCTCCTTTGATAAGCATCATAAGTGATACAAACAAAAATATTATCCCAAAATAAAGTGGCACTGAAATTATTTTAAAAAATGATAATGCAAGCATCGCAACTCCAATTTCAAAAACAATCCAACTTGCCTTCTCGTATATTGCCATTATTAATCCATGATTTCTAAATACATTTATGAAACCTACAATCAATCCAATGTTAACGTGGATTACTCCAATTCCAAGCACTATATACAGCATTTTGAACATTTCCTTCTCTCTGCTGATGAGCGGATTCACAAACTCAAACCCAAAAAATTCTCCGAATATAAATCCAAAAGCCATAGAGACTGCTGACGCCAAAATTAGTATGTTAAAGAATCCTTTTGCTTTTGGCATCATTTTTCTTAAAATCAAAAATACAATCAAGCTTACTAATCCATATCCAACATCCCCGAGCATTATGCCGAAGAAAATAGGAAATGTAAGGAAAATGAAAAATGTCGGGTCAATTTCGCTGTAAGCCGGCATATTGTAAAGGTTGATGAAAAATTCGAAAGGCTGTACAATCTTTGAATGATTCAGCTTGACAGGCGCTTTTGAATGTTTTTTTGCAGGCTCGAATTCTATGAACAATTTTCCCTTGGCCGTTTTATTTAACTTATCTATTGATTTGTGCAAATCAGCACTTGGAATCCATCCTTTTATCAGGAAGCTTGTTGAAGTTGAAGCAAATTTTAATGGTGCCTCGGCCTTTTCAAGCTGCCCACCCAGGAATAGTTCAGACGCTATAAGAAAATCTCTGTATTTATTTCCCAGCTCGGAAATATTTGACTGCAATTTTTCTTTTTGTTTCTGAAGGCTTCCGATTTCACTCTCTATTTTTTTTAAGTTTGATGTAGCATTTCCTTTTAATCCGCCTATGTTTGCAAAAGTAACTTGTGAAAATCCGTTTTTTTGCAGAATCGAGCCTGCATCATCTTTGTTTTTTGCATCAATGAAAAGCACTACAAAATTGTTATTATTGCCAGCAGCGCCAAGAAGCATGAAATTTTTTGTTAATTTTGAAATCTGTTCCCTTATCAAAGCAGCGCCGTTTTTTCCCTTAGCAAATCCTGTAAAATAGGCAAGTGATTTATAGTCGGTGAAATTTTCCAGATTTATATCAAAGCCATTCAAAAGCTCCAATTCTTTCTTTATACTGTCATTTTTTGACAGAGAAGCTTCAACCTTTTTTATCTCTTCAAGATTTGAGTTCAATTCTTCGCTTATTTTTTTCGCATTTGTATTAATCTCAAGCAGGTCTTTCTTCAGCTCAAATTTTCTGCTGTCTTTCTTTACGTTCAAAGCTGAAATCAATGACCTTACTTTGACCAGAGTTTCAGAAAGTTTTGGAGCACTTTCAAGAGGGGTGCCTATGTCTGCATGCTCGCTCCTGGAGTAATCGACGATGTGCAGAACTTTCAAATCATGCAGTTCTTTAATTATACTCTCTTGCACATTTTTAGGACCTGCAATCAGAACGCTCGACATCTCGGAAGGGCTCGGCATCTAGACCATCTCTTCGAATTTTTTCATGACAAGCTCAACTGCCTTTCCGGAATTCTTGTCTGCTTTTAATCTAAGCTGCTTTGCAAGAGTCCTGCCTTCAATGAGTTTCTCTTCATTAAGAAGCTTTACCTTATCCCTGAATTCCATGACTTTTTTTTCCTGGAATTTTTTAATCTCTTCGGTTTTCTGTGAAAGAAGTTTAGAAGCATCCATTCTGGCCTGGTGGATTATTGAATCTTGCTCGGATTTTGCTTTTTCCAGAATTTCTTCTGCCTTTTTTTCGGATTCTTTAATCTCGCTCAGGACAGCGATTTCTCTTTGAGAATCATCTTCTGCTTCATGTGATTTATGTGCACTCATTCAACAACCCCTATTCTGTAAGGTTCTCTTGTTAGCCCTTGATAACATTAGCTTATATAAAAGCTATTTGCTGACATATTTTACAATTTTTGTCGGAGGTGGATATATATAAAG
>CAYHTH010000164.1:0-2098 GCA_964359525.1 uncultured Methanosarcinales archaeon
TTTGTTGTTAAAATGGGATTTGAGGCAAAGGATGGTACTATTCGTGTTGTGCGAGCAGAGATATCTTTTGAAGGAAGCAAAACACAAATAACACAAAAAGTAAAACAGGTAAAACTTATCGTTTTTGAAATGCCTCGGCGGTAAGATGTTTTGTTTATGTTTTGGAGAAATAGGGGACGTAGGTAAAAAACATGCCCATTCTCAGATAAAAACATGATAAGAATAAGGTTTCACTCATGGCAAAACAAGAAATAGAAACAGTAAGAGAGCTTATTTACTGGGCATATGCTAATCTCGCGATGGCTCACACTGCTGTTGACAAGAAACAAGAAAAATATGGCAGGTTTAATTATATGATAAGAGCTAAATTATTCAAGGGACTTAAAAATAGAACTATGAATATGCGAACAATTTTTGATGATGAGAAAATTAAACTTCAAACAGGGCAAGTTTGTAACTACTGTGGTTCAACAGAAAAATTAGCAATAGATCATATTTTTCCGCAAAAATTAGGAGGTAAGGATAATGCCGAAAATTTAATTTTTGCCTGTAGAAGTTGCAATAGTTCAAAAGGAAAAAAAGATTTGATGGAGTGGATGAATTTCAGAAAACAATTTTTGCCATTGATGGTTATAAGACGATACTTGAAGCTAATTTTTAACTTTTGCGTTGAAAATAATCTCATTGATGAAAAGATCAAACGATTAAAGACTATGAAACTACCATTTAAAATTGATTTTTTACCAACTGCTTACCCAAACCCCAATGAGCTAATATTAAACATAGAGGAATTTAAATGAATAAAATTTCAGAAATAATCATATATACAGCACCGGACGGCTCAACAAAACTTCAAGTGCAGTTAGAAGATGAAACCGTTTGGTTAACCCAAGAACAAATGGCAATGCTCTTTGAAAAAGCAAAATCTACCATAAATGAGCATATTAAAAATATTTATGCAGAAGAAGAGCTGGAAGAAAGCCAAACCTTAAAGAAATTCGGAATTCCCGAATTTCAACAAAAGGCACCAAATTACTACAACCTTGATGTAATAATTTCTGTGGGTTACAGAGTAAAATCCAAACAGGGAACAAAGTTTAGACAGTGGGCGACTAAACGGATTCATGAGTACATTGTAAAAGGTTTTACAATGGATGACGACCGATTAAAGCAGGAGGGAGCAAGGTCAAGATATTTTGAAGAGCTTCTTCAAAGAATTCGTGATATTAGAAGCAGTGAAAGAAATTTTTATCAAAAGATTACAGATATTTATGCAACCAGCATTGACTACAAAAAAGATGACACATTAACCAAAGAATTTTTTGCAACAGTGCAAAATAAAATACACTATGCCGTTCATGGCAAAACCGCCGCAGAAATGATAAATGAAAGAGTGGATGCTGATAAACCTTTTTTGGGTCTTACAAATTTCAAAGGAAAATATATTACTACTCGTGACATCGGTATTGCCAAAAATTATTTATCAGAAGATGAATTAAAACAATTAAACCTCATTGTATCAATGTATTTGGATTTTGCCGAATTGCAGGCAACAAACGGCAGATTAATGAAAATGCAGGATTGGATACAAAAGTTAGATAATTTTTTAAAAATAAGTGAAAAAGAACTTTTAACAAATGCAGGAAAAATTAGCCATGAGAAAGCAATTGAAAAGGCACAAATTGAATATAAGAAATATAGAAAGGAAGAGGATGAAATATATATTTCCGATTTTGACCGTGAAATGAAAAAGATATTGAAGAATGATAAAGAAATCATACAACCAATCATTGAAGCAGCACACTAAAGCTGTTTAATTCAGCGTTAGCCTTCAAGAAAGGCAAAACAAGCAGAGAAGTGAAGCACAGCAGAGAAGCGAAAAAATCGGTAAAAGGGTAAGAAATGCTAACAAGTCAATGCACTGGATGGGCAGTAACCTACCAATGATTTCCACGTTAGCCTCTGGCGTAAGCAAGTACTCGGAGTTTTTGCGGGGAACACCCAAACATATTTAAGCAATAACTCGGAGCGTAAGCAAGTAACCGAGCGTGAGAAGGTGAAACCCAGTGGAGAAGTGTAGGAAAATCTAACGATTTGT
>CAYHTH010000165.1:0-2064 GCA_964359525.1 uncultured Methanosarcinales archaeon
TTATTCTATGGCACAGCAATTTAACATTAAAGACGTAAAGTCGCATGAATCTTCTCATGAAAAGAAAGTAAAGGAACTGGAAGAAGAGTTATCCACGACAAAATACAACAAGAAAACCCAAGGGCATATTGGATTAGTAAAGGCAAAATTAGCAAAGTTAAAGGAAGAGTACCAGCGAAAAGCTGCTGCAAAAGGAGGCGGCCAGGGATTCAGCGTAAGAAGAACCGGCGATGCAACTGCAATAATAGTCGGATTTCCAAGCGTTGGAAAATCAACTTTGTTAAATTCTATAACAAACGCAAATTCTCCTGTTGGAGCTTATGCTTTTACAACCTTAACATGCATTCCAGGATTGCTGGAATACAACCATTCAAAAATACAGGTTTTGGATGTTCCCGGAATTGTTGAAGGCGCTGCAACAGGAAGAGGCAGGGGAAGGGAAGTTTTGGCATGCGCACAGAGCGCTGACATGGTTTTGATTATTGTAGATGTTTTCAGCCCTGAGCATTTGGAAGTCGTAAAGCAGGAAATTTATGATACAGGCTTAAGGTTAAATCAAAAGCCGCCTCAAGTTAAGATTGCAAGAAGGCTGAGAGGCGGGATTGACCTTGGATTGACTGTAAAATTGACCAAAGTAAGTGAGGAGACAATAAAAAATATTCTGAAGGAATTCAGGCTGGAAAATTCAAGCGTTGTTATCAGGGAAGATATAACAGACGACCAGTTTATTGATGCAATTGAGGGCAACAAAAAATATGTTCCCGGGATAGTAATTTTGAACAAAATAGATATGGTTAGCAAAGAAGAGCTGGAAAGAGTCAAGGAAATAGTGAATCCTGACATCTGCATATCTGCAGAAAAAAGAGTAAATACGGAAGAATTAAAAAAATTAATTTTTAAGAGACTGGAATTCATGAGGGTTTACACAAAAGAAGCCGGAAAAAAAGCTGATTTGAACGTTCCGGTAATAATGAGAACAGGAAACACTTTAAGGGATTTCTGCCTTAAACTCCACAAGGATTTCATATCTAAATTCAGGTTCGCAAGAATATTCGGAAAATCTGTAAAATTTGCAGGAATGCCAGTAAGAAGGTTGGATCATGTTCTGCAGGACAAGGACATTGTTGAAATACATTTAAGTTAAAAGATTTGAATTTTAGTTTTCCGTATATTAATAAAAATTCTAACCATAATTCAAAAATCCAAACTGAAAAACAAAACCTTTAAATAAAAATTAACCATACTTTACAAAAAATGAGAAGATTGACAAACTTAATGGCAAGAATTGGATATGCTTTCTACAGATTATTTTCAAATTATAGTATTCTTTTCTCTTATTTTAGGTTTTGATTAGCTGTTTTACTGGCTAATCTCATTGTTTTTGCCTGATGCAGCCATAATCAGCAAAAAGCATAAATAAAAGGTAAAGTTTATGGCTTCAAAACGATGAATATTGCAATAATGGGTTTCAGGGGAACGGGCAAGACAACGATATGCAAGCTTCTGGCCAGAAAGCTCGGCAAGCAGCTTATACTCACGGAAGAAGAGATACTCAAAAAAACAGGCAGCATGCAAAAATACGTCAAGAAATACGGCTGGGACAAGTTCAGGGAAATTGAATCCGATATTATGGAAAAGCTAAGCAATTTGGATGACTGCATTTTTGACATAAGCGGCGATATTGTAATGAGAAATGAGAACATGATAAGCCTGAAAAGAGATTCCGTTGTCATACTTTTAACAGCTGATTTAAGAACAATAGAAAACAGGCTAAAGAGCAAAAACCTGACTGACAGCTATGATTATGCTGATGAGGTGAAGGAATTTTTCCAGGAAAGGGAAACAAAATACAAAAAATCCGCTGATTACACAATTGACACTTCAAGCCTTTCTCCTGGTGAAGTCTGCGAACTGGTTATGCATTACATGCAGCTTGAGCTGCAATAAATTTTATCAAAATGGAAATAAAAAGATTATCCGAGAGCCTGAATCCTGTTGAAAGGAAAGTTGCAAGAGTCCTTGATAATTTCACGGCTTTTCACGAGATAATGAAAGTAACCGGAT
>CAYHTH010000166.1:0-2032 GCA_964359525.1 uncultured Methanosarcinales archaeon
TGTCTTCCTGCTCCCCTTTTGCAATCGATTCAATGTTCGCAACTCTCTGGTTTAATGCATCAATAGAGGCTTTCAGTGCGTCCAGTTTGCTGGATATAATTTCCAGATTTTTTGATGCGATGTAAGGGTCGCTTGCTGCGCTCGGATAAGGGGGCTGGTATGGCGGCTGATACAAAGGCTGCTGCATCGGCGCAGAAAAATTCTGCTGGCCCTGAAAAGAAGGGTATTTCTGGAACGGCTGCTGGGTCTGCGGCATGTCTAAACTGGCTCCCAAATCCGGAGAAGGCCCTTGGTCAAGCCCAAAGTCTTTGCCTAAATCCAAATCCTTTCCCAAGTCATCAAAATTATCTTTCTTCTTGAAAGGATTCAGTTTGCTGAAGAAACCCATCTATACACCTCTTTAATGGAATTTTGTAAGAATTAGTATATAAAGTTGTCGGAATTAAATTCTAAATTTTGAGATATATTTTTATATAATTCTAGATTTCTTGCATAAGGGGATTAAAGATAAGCAAAACTGTGCAAGATTTATGCGGGATATCTGGGGAAGTGGCTGCTACATTAATGCCAGCTTATAGAAGAGCTGGAAATGTCCATATAATCACAAATGGGTTACATGGAAAGCTCACTATACTGGGAGAAACGGATAATTTTAGGATTGTTGCACAAACAAAGAAGGACAGAGATGGAATACCGATAAATGGAAATTTGGCCGATGCAATTAAAAGTGCTTTAGAGGACCAAAAAACTGTTGCTCTCGCACTCAGGACAACCGATTTTTATGGCTCTAAAACTGATGATCCAAAAAGCGCAAGAAAAATCCTAGAAGCGCAGGAAGGTGTTCTAGCGAGTTTAAATGGAAAGCCAATATACGTAAGAGGCGACGAATATATCGATGTATTATTGATTTAACCAAGAATAAATAATTCCTTATTTTATTTCTTCTTCTCCTCTTTCTTTGGAGTTTCTGCTGCTTTTGCCCCTGGCGCTGCTGCTGCTCCCGCTGCTGGTGCTGCTCCAGGCGCTGCTCCTGCTGCTGCTACTCCTTCGACTGGCAGCAATTCTTTTATCATATCGTCCGGAATGCCGGCTGCAACTAACTTTACTTTTATTTCTCCCCTTGCCTTGCCAGCCATTTCACCAATAATTGCCTTTGCAATCTTCTCGAATTCAGCTTTTCTCTTTGCAAGCTCTTCAGCCAATCTCTGCTTCTCTTGTTCCAAGTGCGCAAGCTCTTCCGCTGACAATTCAGTTTTTTCTAATCTTATTTCCTCATCAAATTTTCCGGCCTCAATATCTCTCATTGTGTCCTTGGCCATCTTTCCTTCAACTAGAATTCCCATTGACTGGCATGTTCCGACTATCTCCTTGACTTTTTCCTTCAAGGTCTTTCCCAGAGTAGCGGTTTCTTTCATCTTTGCGATTTTGATAACCTGCTCGATTAGAATGTCAGCAACCATCTCGTGCTTTGCTTTTCCTGATGCTTTCTCTAAATTTGCCTCCTTCTTGATTAATCCTGAAGCCGGGGGAGTTCCTATTGTGATTTCATATTCCTTTGTTTCCCTGTCTATAAAAATCTTGACCGGAACCTGCATTCCTGCAAACGAAACTGTCTTCTTGTTGATGTCGGACACAACCTGCCCTATGTTAACTCCCATCGGGCCTAAAGCCGGGCCTAACGGCGGCGCTGCTGTTGCCTTTCCGCCTTCAACCAAAACTTCAACTTTTTCTCTTGACATTTTTTATTATAAATTAATATTTTAGTAACTAATCTTGTTTAAAAATCTTTATAATGTATCTTCCCCTGAATCATCATCTCTTGCAGGGAGCGGTGAGTCCGTATCCCTTCTTACAACTTTAACAGCATCCATCTTGACGGTTATAGGAATCGGAACAGCTGCTTCCAACAGCTCGACAACAACTTCTTCCTTTGCCTTGTCAATTCTTGTGACTTTTGCATTTTCCCTTTTGAATGGTCCTGAAATAATCTCAACAATATCGCTCTTCTGGATGTTCATCTCGTGCTTGACCT
>CAYHTH010000167.1:0-2000 GCA_964359525.1 uncultured Methanosarcinales archaeon
TATGTCACAAAAATCAAAGCCAAAAGAAGATTTCAAAACCTGGGGAGATGTATTTGACCAGTTCACGCAGAGAACAGTATACAAATTAATTTCACAGGGGCATTTTGAGGGATTAGAAAGCCCGATTTCAATCGGCAAGGAAAGCAATGTTTTTTCTGCGCTGAAAAAAGACGGAACAAGAATAATGGTCAAGATTTACCGCCTTGAAACGTGCGATTTCAACAGGATGAGTGATTACATCAAGGATGATCCGCGATATCCGAACCTGAAAGGCGGCAAGCGAAATGTAATCTTTGCATGGGTGCAAAGAGAGTACAGAAATTTGATGAAAGCACGGGAAGCGAATGTAAATGTCCCGACTCCTTCGGCTTTTTCTAATAATGTTCTTGTGCTTGAGTTTATCGGGGATAAAGGCATTATTGCACCAAAATTAAAGGATGATATTCCGAAAAACCCAAAGAAATTTTTTGATGCAATAGTCAATAATATGAAAAAACTACACAAGGCCGGATTGGTGCATGCAGATTTATCTGCGTTTAACATACTGAATCATAATGAAACTCCCGTTTTCATAGATTTCTCGCAAACAACCCCTCTGCAAAGCTCACGGGCAAAAGAATATCTTGACAGGGATGTAAGAAACATCTGCAATTTTTTCAACAAAATTGGATTGAAAGTTGATGAAAAAGAGACTAAGGATAAAATTATTGGAAAATAAAAGTAATAATTGAAATACAATTATAATAATTAAAATATTTAAATCAATAGGCTTAAAAATTAATGAAACTTTCATGATAAAATGGCTGAATATGCTTATGAGCTAAAGGTGCCGAAGAATCGTGTTGCGGTTATTATCGGCAAGGAAGGAGCTATAAAGAAAGAGATAGAGGAAGCCACGTCAACAAAGCTCAATATTGATTCAAAGGAAGGGGATGTTTTTGTTTCCGGAGAAGATGCTTTAGGATTGTATACTGCAAGAGAAATAATCAGGGCAATCGGCCGAGGATTTAACCCGGATATTGCAAAACTTTTGCTGAAGCCGGATTATATTTTTGAAGTTGTGGATTTAAGAGAATTTACAGGAAAATCAATAAATGCAATGCTGAGATTAAAAGGAAGAGTAATAGGAAAAGAAGGCAAATCCAGAAGGTTAATTGAAGAACTGACAGAATGTAATATCTCAGTTTTTGGAAAAACAATCAGCATAATAGGAACGCCGGATTCTGCTTCAAGCGCAAGGCATGCTGTTGAATCCCTTTTAAGAGGCTCAACCCATGCTAACGTCTACAAATGGCTCGAGAGAAGAAGAAGAGACATGAAGAGAAAGGCGATTATGGAGATGTAGGCATCTGGCGTTCTTGGCATAAAATTTAAATATTTATTCTGTGTTTCATCTATTAAAGACAAAGGATTTCTATATAGTAATATGGAAATTAACAATTAACTATTTATAGTAGCAATCAAAAATTTTAACTGAAAATGCCAAAACAGGAAACAAAAACTAAAACAGAAACGGCAGATATACCGATAGCTTATGAGCTGGCAAAACACCAAAAGGAGATTTCAGTAGCTGAATTTTTCACGAAGAACAGGCATCTGCTCGGATTTGACAATAAAAGAAAAGCATTGTTAATGACGGTAAAAGAAGCTGTTGATAATTCTTTGGATGCATGCGAAGAGGCGAGAGTACTGCCGGAGATAAGTATTGAAATAATTGAAATGGGCGAATTCAGGTACAGAGTCGTAATTGAAGACAATGGGCCCGGAATTGTAAAAAAACAAATCCCAAATATTTTCGCTAAACTTTTGTATGGAAGTAAATTCCATACACTTCGCCAGTCGCGCGGGCAGCAAGGAATCGGAATCAGCGCAGCAGTTTTATACGGCCAATTGACAACCGGAAGGCCTGCGAAAATCACTTCAAGAGTTTCCAGCAAAGAGCCGTCTCATTATTATGAATTAAACATAGACACGCAGGCGAATAAGCCAAATATTGTAAA
>CAYHTH010000168.1:0-1977 GCA_964359525.1 uncultured Methanosarcinales archaeon
TTCTTTGGGCAGGCTGTTGTAAACCAGCCGTATATCTCAAACTATGAAATCAATGATAGAGTTTAGAGATAATGAATAATCTAGAAGCGTAACGCTCATGGGATTTATCCCTGAGATAGCTTCTAGGTATATTTAAGTTTACGGTATATAGAAGTGGGATATTATTTTTAAAAACTGATGCTAGATTATGCGAATGCGAAAGAGACTTTTTGGTTAGAGAAGCTGCTACAGCTTATTTTACAAATGAAGATTCTAGAAATGTTAAAACATCAGATTTTGAAGGCGAGATTACTTTTAAAAAATATGTATGCTTAGGGGGAATAAGCGGATTACAGTTTGATGCTAAATTAGAACCCAAGTTTGACAGATAACTAGAAAATTGTTTGTAGTTTTGTTTTATCTGTGATGAATCAAACAACCCTACAAACAACTACAAATTTAAGACACAATAACAATATATCTTTTCCGGTTGGCACTGCTATTGCTGTAAAGCAATATAGTCAAAAGCTAGATTTTAACCAAATATTTTCTGGTTATAAGAAACGTGGTATAGATCTCGTTCATTTGCTTGAGGCTTTGATTTCTTATCGTCTCACTGAAAATCAAAGTACATCCCGTGCAAGCGAATGGATAAATCGTCCTGATGTTCTCAATGAATTTGGATTAGAATCTTTTGAAGAACGTACATTGTTTCGTACATTAGAAATTATTGGTGAGAACTATGAACAAATTATTCATTTATTACAAAAGAAAATTTTTTCACTTTATAATTTTCCGAATACTGATATAAATATGGATTGGACAAGTTTTGTGCTTTGGGGCACCAAAGCAGAACTTGGAGAATATGGTTATAGCCGAGGACATAGACCAGATAAAAAACAAATTACTGTTGGGATTTCACAGCTTTGTAATCCCATAAATATCCCTATTGGTTTAACGATTAATCCGGGAAATATGAATGATCAAACCCATTTCAAAAAAACATTCCTACAAATACAAGAACATCTTAAAGAAGATTCACGCGTAGTCTTTGATAAAGGTGCACAATCAAAAGATAATCTTGATCTTGTGCTAGCACACAAGATGAAATATCTCTCTGCTAAAAAACTGAATTCTAGTGATGATAAACGAATCAAGAGCTTTGTTAAATCTGAAATTAATTGCATCGACAAAGAAAAAGGAATTTATGGAGAAATTATTAAGTATCCGAGTAGATTTGATTATTTCTTTTTTTCAGAACAATTACAACATGATCAAATAGAAGCAAAACTTCGATTAGCAGAGAAAAAATTTGATGAAGCTAAAGATATTCAGCAATCAATTAACAAAAATAGATCTATGCCTAAAAGATTTATGCTAAACAATCCATTAGTGGATATAACATATTCTTATCAAACAAAACTTACAATGTTAACTGATGAACAAGCAAAAAAGCTTGTTCAAACAGCAATGATTAATGGCAGAGAAGGATTTTTCTGTCTCGTTTCAAATGAGAAATTGACAATTAAACAAGCATTAGAAATCTACAGAATGAAAGATTCGATTGAAAAAATCTTCCAATCACTAAAAAATGACATAAACATCAAACCATTGAGAGTCTGGACGACAAAAAATATTAATGGTGCAATACTAATAGGATTTTTAGCACAACTAATCATATCGCTAATGCGATACGATTACAAAGAACTAAAAAATATTGCACCAAAATTCATTAAAATTAGCTTAATGAATTTGACAGTTACAATCGAAATAGCTAATTCAGGACAAAAAAGAAAGATTTTCTCCAATTTTGAACAGATAAACAAACTTATTTGCTGTCAGAATCAAGCAAAAACATGAAAATTTGAAAAAATAATCTCAAAATTTGACTTCTGTCAAACGATATTTTTCATCAAAATAATTAGCAAACTGTCAAACTTGGGTTTTATACTTTCTTCAATAATTTACTACTAAATTTATCAAAGTCAGAATCTATGT
>CAYHTH010000169.1:0-1944 GCA_964359525.1 uncultured Methanosarcinales archaeon
ATTTCAGTGCTTTCAGCGGCGGAACACTCAGATGCTCTTCAACATGCCAGCTTGATACATCTTCATGCACAGAAAAACCAAAATGCGGAAACACAGCTATTGATACTGGTGAATCGTGCGACGGAACTAATTTAGGGCCATTAACCGGTAAATGCGCTGATTATAATCCTTCAACATTTACTGACGGAAATATAACCTGCAACTCATGCCAGCTTGACACTTCAAAATGTGCCGGCGTATCAGGAGCCTGCCAAAATGGAATTGTGAATATAGGGGAATCGTGCGACGGAACTAATTTTGGCCAGATAAAGAATTGCACAGATATAATCACTTTCAGCGGCGGAACACTCAGATGCTCTTCAACATGCCAGCTTGATACATCTTCATGCACAGAAAAACCAAAATGCGGAAACACAGCTATCGATTTAGGGGAAAGCTGTGACACAAATAATTTAGGTCCTTTGACAGGAAATTGTATTGATTACAGCGCAGACTTTAACGGCGGCACTATAAAATGCACTTCCTGTAAGATTGATACGGGCAGCTGCTCAAGAACGCCTCCGTGCGGCAACAACAAACTAGATACCGGAGAAACATGCGACGGAACAGTCTTTTCTTTAAGTGATTTAAGCTGCAGCGGCTACAGTTCAAGCTTCAATAACGGAACTTTAGTGTGCAGCAGTTCCTGCACTATAAGCACGAGGAATTGCAATTCTAATGTAACTGTTCAGCCTCCTATAACCTGCAAGGACAATGGAACGTGCAGAATAAACAACCCATGCACTGATAATTCCGACTGCGAGAGCAGGTACTGTGACTCAAACAAAAAATGCCAGACGCCTTCCTGCAGTGACGGAGCCAAAAACCAAGATGAATCAGACATTGATTGCGGCGGAAGCTGCACAAAATGCGCAAGCAATAAAGTATGCAGGTCAAACAGTGACTGCCAGGCAGGCTCGTGCAATTTTGGAATATGCGGCACCCAAGAGTCATGCCTTGATGGAAAATTAAGCCCCGGCGAAACTGACATTGATTGCGGCGGGCAGTGCCCGAGAAAATGCGCTGAAGGAAGAAGCTGCGAAGCTGATGCAGACTGTCAGTCTGATTTAAGCTGCAGGTATTCACAATGCAAGAATCCCTCTTCCCCACAACCACAAAATCCAACAGAGACGGACGCAGATGGAGACGGAATGCCGGACAACTGGGAAGTTGAAAATGGCTTAAATCCTAATGACTCAAATGATGCCAATACTGACGATGATAAAGACGGATTGACTAATGTTCAGGAGTTTAAATTAAAAGACACATACGGCAACAGCACTGACCCTCACAAAGCTGACACAGACGGAGACGGAGTCAGTGATGGAGACGAATCCAAAGCAGGAACGAATCCGCTTGACTCCAAAGATTTCCCAAAATCAAGCAAAACAAAAATTATATTATTTATCCTTGGTGCAATAATCTTGATTTCAGGTTTTGGCTATTTGGCGTACACTGCAGTCCAAAAAAGAAAAGAAAATGAATTTGAAGTTCCGAGGCAAAGAGAAGTTCCAAGAGTTCCTCAATTGCCGAGGCCTGCACAGCCTGTTTTCAGGCCCAGACAAAATTATGGTGCAGATCAAACCCGAATAAATGAAGCCTTAAAGGCAAAACAGCAGCAGACGGATTTAGAGAGGAAAAGGTTATTTGAGCCTTTTGGAGCCGGAAAGGCAGAAACACAAAAACAGCAGCAAAAAACCCAGTCGGAGCACAAAGAGATTAAGCATCAACACAAACTAACCAGACAAAGGAAGAAAAAATCTCACCCAAAAAAACAGAAAGAAGATGTGTTCATCAAGCTTCGGGAAATAGCAAAAGAGTCAAAAAATAAAGGAACAGGAAAGAACAAAAATGCAAGTGCAAAATGAGACAATCACAGCTTTATGGCCAGATATTTATTTACAT
>CAYHTH010000170.1:0-1943 GCA_964359525.1 uncultured Methanosarcinales archaeon
CAACCACCATGGATTTTGAAGTTTTCGTTGACATGTAGCTGTAAAACCCAAGATACGCAACAGCAGGAATTAATGATAACATCGGATGGAAATCCAGCACGGACAAAAGAAGATATGAAACCAAAAAGACAAGAGTTGTGTTTACTATATTCTCAAATAATGCCAGCTGGTTCAACGTCCTGTTGATTTCCTTGACTACATCCTTGAATTGTTTCATTTTATTTTTGTTCAAAAATTTAACAGCTTGTTCCGACCGGAGCTGCGGCTTTGTAGCAGTCCCTTTGGGTTCTAAGGCTTGTTATCTGGTCATCTAAGCTTTGAATCTGTGCTTTCAGCCCCAAAACTTGTACATTCAACTGCTGGACCAATGTCACCTGTTGCGCCAACTGATTTTGAGTATCGGTCAATTTGTTCAACGTAGCTGCCAATTCAGATGTTTTTCCTGCAAGATCCACCTGGAGCCTCTTCTTATCAGTTTCAAGCTGATCCCTTTCGCTTTTTGTATCCACATATTTCTTGCTCAAATCTTCCTCTTTCTGACCTTGGAGCTGGAGCTGGACATTTGTCTGGTTCAGCTGACCTTTTTTAGATTCTAAATCTTTGCTTATTGTCTCAAGCTCTTTGAGCTTTATATCATAACTTTTCGACACATTCTTGAAAGTCGTCTGGTAATAAACAGTGAATCCGCTGAACATTAATATCGCCGCAACTATCAGGAGAAGCAGCCCAAGATTGACATCACGCCTCATTATCGCCATTTTATCGCCTCATTTTAAATTAAATTTTTGTTTTCTTAAACTTTTTTCCTCAGGGGAACATTGCTTGTTGCTCTTGACGTACTCTGGATAGTTCCCACACCTTAGCTCTGCGTTTCTTTTATCGAGCACGATTTTGTTTTGCTTCAACGGGTGGGTGGAGGGCTATCCAATACACTTTTAGTGCAATAATAAAATTCCCTCCCTAATGATTTTGTTAATTTTCTGATTCATTCTTTTTATTATACTTTAATTATCAATTCTCTAACTTAAATATCTATCTTTGCAAATTCTCCCTGTACCTTCTTACAGCTATCTCGGTTAAAAACAGCAGCATCGCGATTATTGCAAACGGCCACCTGTAATCAGTTGACTCGATTTTTATTCTTTTCGATTTTGCCTTGATAAATTCTATGACTCCTTTTATGTCGGAAAGGTCAAAAACCTTGCCGCCGGTTTTCTGCACGAGAGTTGTGAATTCCGGATTAATTCCGAGATTTGCGTATTCGTCATTGTAATTAACCGCAAAAGTTGCACCAAGTAGATCCTTGAATCCCATTTCAGCCGGAGTGTATGGAGCTGAATAAAGGTTTGTGTCTATTTTTGCGAACGCAAGGCCGTCGGCTTTTGGCATATCTTTAGTTATTACATTCACGTTTGTCGATTTTCCCAGAACAGTGTCGATTATGCTTACATCATAACTTTTTTTTCTTGCAAGGTCGCCTATGGCCCAGTTTATGCTCTTGGTTATCAATTTAGAATTTTCCCTGTTTAATAATGCGCCTGCCCACCTTGAGCCGTCGTCAGTTCCTAATGTTACAACTCTTCCAAGCCCGAAGCGCCACACAACCAAGATTGGAATATTTTTTTGTGTTGTTACAAGCAGTCTTGCAGCAGGCTTGGGCACCATATAATTATAGCCGGAAATGGTTGCATGCATTTCATCCATCGCAAGCGTTATGAAATGGGAAGTGTCGATTGGAATCAGGGTATTGTAAAACTCCTCGCCCTTTGTCTCGTCTTTGTCGCCGAACTGAACTTTTAATTTGTTGGATGCGTCTGCCTTGAAGTAAATCCCCTCCCCCACCCTGGCCATATTGTCCAGGAACAAATCATTATCGCTTGAACTATCCTCCATATCAGTTCCCACTCCGACGGTAAATACTTTTACGCCCTGAGCATTTACGC
>CAYHTH010000171.1:0-1932 GCA_964359525.1 uncultured Methanosarcinales archaeon
GATAGCCCTCCACCCACCCCTGGATATAAAATCATCTGGTGCAAATACTCTTATTTTATTGAATCTTTTATTTTCTTTCTTCTCTTGTGGCCTATATAGAAATAAACTACAAGTATAGCAGCGATAAAAAATATAAGTAAAAATCCGTCGATGTACCCTGATGCTATCTTATAAGCTTTTCCGAAAATGTAGCCCACTAAGGAAAAAAATACTCCCCAGCTGATTCCGCCAACAATGTTATAAAAAAGAAATTTTTTGCAAGGCACTTTTGAAGAGCCCGCAACAAAAGGTGCAAATGCCCTTGTAACTGAATTAAATCTTCCTATAATTATTGTTTTGCCTGTGTGCTCGTTCATCAATTCTTTTGTCTTTTTGAAATACTCTTTCTTGAAAAAGAAATATTTTCCATAGTCCCTGATAAAAGAATACCCGTACGCTCTTCCCAGAATGTACCCAACCAAGTCTCCAATTATTGCGCCTAATGAGGCCAATATCATGACATAGTACAAATTCAGCAAATGCAATTTTGCGAAAAATCCGCCAATAATTACAATCGTCTGTCCGGGTATAAGTATGCCAAAAAAAGGTGATGCTTCAAGGAGCGCTGAAAGAAAGACTATCGGGTAACCCCATAGCTGCAAGATTGGAATCGGCAGGCTTAATATTTTATCAGTCACTCTCATAGAATCAAACAATTAAATAGGGTATTTAAATTTATATGGGAAGTTTTAAAATGTGACTGAATAAAAAATAAGAAAAAATTATTTATTCAGTTCTTGGTCTATAATCTGCTTAAACGCGTCATACGGCTGTGCGCCAACTATACTTATTCCGTTGATGAAGAAGGCAGGTGTTCCTGAAACTCCGTATTTTGCGCCGTCATCAAAGTCTTTCTGCACTATGGACTTCATTTTGCCGGTGTCCAAACAGCTGTTAAATTTGTTTGCATCCAGGCTTAATTCCGATGCATATTTCTTCAGGCTGTCAGTATCCAATGAATGCTGGTTTTCAAACAATTTGTTGTGGTATTCCCAGAATTTGTTCTGCTCATTTGCACATTCGGAAGCTTCCGCAGCTTTCTGCGCATACTGATGGAAGCTTAAAGGAAAATTTCTAAAAGTTAATTTTACCTTGCCTGTTTTTATGTAGTTCTCATCTATAAGCGGCAGAGTTTGGGTATAAAACCTTTCGCAGTAAGGGCACTGAAAGTCTGAGAATTCTATGATTGTTACAGGAGCGCTTTTCTGTCCCTTGAACGGTATATTGCCGGCGCTGACTTCAACTTTCTGCTGTTCGGGGGCAGTGTTGCCGTTACCTTGTGCTGATTCTTCCGGAGCTCCAGCAAGATTCATACTATTTAGTTTAGTGTTCAAATTTAAAGTGGCATAAACATTAATCAAAGCCAAAACCAATGTAACAGAAACCAATATGGTTAATATGTGCATCTTTTCCATATTATCACCTTTTGAATTTTTAAAAAATAATTATTATCGAAGTTATCTATTGTATTATTTAAACCTTCTTACACTAATCGCTCCAATAGCTGAATATTGTTTTCAAGACAACTAAAACTTTTAGTTAAGCACTAAAAATAATAATATTCTAATTTTCAAGAAACATTTTTATAACACGCATAACCTTCTATATACTCTGTATGGCAACCAAAGAGCAAGTAATTGAAGCTTTAAAAAAAGTTTATGATCCTGAAATACAGTACGATATATGGAGCTTGGGATTAATTTATAATATTGAAATTGAAGGCAGTAAAGTAAAAATTCTCATGACGTTTACAACTCCAATGTGCCCCTATGGCCCTGCTTTGCTTGATGATGTCAGAAGACAGGTTTCTGCTATTGACGGAGTTGGAGAAGTTGATGTTGAGCTGACTTTCAGTCCGGTCTGGGGGCCTGACAGGATGTCGGAAGAAGCTAG
>CAYHTH010000172.1:0-1931 GCA_964359525.1 uncultured Methanosarcinales archaeon
AGCTAGCCAAATCCGGATACAGTTTGCTGAAGAAGAAAAGGGACGGCTTGATTCTTGAATTTTTTGAAATTCTTAAAAAAGCAAAAACTCTAAGGCAGGAGCTCGTTGAAGAATATAGGATTGCGCTGGAAAAAATAAACATTGCAAGAACTCTGGAAGGCGATTTGAAAGTTAAGTCGATTGCAATGGCAATAAAAGACATTCCCGACGTGAAATTGGCAACAAAAAATATTATGGGAGTTAAAGTTCCTAAAATAGAATCTGCAGATATAAAAAAGGCATTTGCGGAAAGAGGCTACGGCATCTACAGCTCCTCGGCAATCGATGAAACGGCTTCCTCATTTGAAAAAGTTGTGGAAAAAATAATTCTTGCTGCCGAAGTTGAAACATCAATGAGAAAACTGCTGAATGAAATTGAGAAAACGAAGCGAAGGGTAAACGCCCTTGAATTTGTTGTCATTCCTGTCCTTGACAAGCAGAAATCATTTATCGCGCTTAGGCTGGAAGAGATGGAAAGAGAGAACATTTTCAGAATGAAGAGAATAAAGGCAAAAGCTTAAATTAAGCTGTTTCTAAATCATCTTAGTGAATAAAATCAAGAAGAAGCGAACCAAAAAACAGAAAAGAATAATGTGGGCAGTTGTTATATTTACGATAATTAATTTTCTTCTCGTTCTTGGATTTTTTATTTACCTTTATTTTTGGATTAAGGCAAGAAATTAATCAATAAAAACCGCAAAGCATTAAAATGGTAATTAATTAACTCCAAATATGCAGAAATTTTTAACTCTTAATGATTTGGATGTGAAAGGTAAAGGAGTTCTTGTAAGGGTTGATTTTAATGTTCCTCTTGATAAAAAAACCGGCGAAATTACAGATGATAAAAGAATAAAAGAAACTCTGCCTACTATAAAGTTCCTGATTGACAGAAATGCAAAAGTAATCCTATGCTCCCACCTGGGAAGGCCTGATGGCAAAGTTGCAGAAAATTTAAGAATGGATAAAATTGCCTACAGATTAGGACAGCTGTTAAATAAAAAGGTCAAAAAACTGAATGATTGTGTGGGAGATTATGTGAAAGGAGAAGTCATGAAGATGGGGGATGGTGATGTTGTTCTTTTGGAAAATTTAAGATTCCACCCGGAAGAGGAAGAAAATGATGAGAGTTTCTCAAGGCAATTGGCGGATTTGGCTGAGCTGTATGTCAATGACGCTTTCGGCACATGCCATCGCGCTCATGCATCAACTTACGGCGCAGCGCAGTATCTGAAATCAGCTGCAGGGTTCCTGGTTGAAAAAGAAATAAGGATTATGGGCAAGGCAATGGAAAATCCCGACAGGCCTTTTATTGCTATCTTGGGTGGAGTAAAAGTTTCGGATAAGATTAAAGTCATTGAAAGCCTCCTGAATAAAGTTGATAAGTTATTATTGGGCGGGGCTATGATATTTACTTTCTACAAAGCGCAGGGAAAAAATATCGGCTCTTCAAAAGTCGATGAAGACGGAATTGAATTGGCAAAGAAACTGATGAATAACAGGAAAATTGTGCTTCCAACTGATGTTATTATAGCAGATAAATTTGACGCAAGTGCAAATTCAAAAATTGCTGAGGTAAATAATATTCCAGACGGGTGGATGGGGCTTGATATAGGCCCTGGAACAGTAGATGAATATAGAAGAATATTGTCAACTGCAAAAACAGTTGTGTGGAACGGCCCAATGGGAGTTTTTGAATTTGAAAAATTTGCAGACGGCACAAAGGAAATTGCAAAGTTCCTGACGACGTTAAAAGCGACAACAATCATCGGCGGCGGTGATTCAGCCGCAGCAGTAGAGAAATTTGGCTACGCTTCCAAACTAACGCATGTAAGCACCGGCGGCGGGGCTTCGCTTGAATTTTTTGAAGGAAAAAAACTGCCGGGAATTGAGGC
>CAYHTH010000173.1:0-1897 GCA_964359525.1 uncultured Methanosarcinales archaeon
GGATATGAGCACTGTCAAGAGCATATACAGAAATTTATTGTTTTTGAGCAGCGGGGAAATAATCTCAAAAATATTGCAGTTCGTTTTGATGGTCTATGCTGCAAGGATTTTAGACCAGGCTTCTTTCGGCAAATTCAGCTTTGCTTTATCGTTGTCATTCATAGCAGTTATAACAGCCGACCTGGGAATAAATCAATTGCTGATAAGGGAAATCGCAAGGGACAAGAACAATGCGAACAAATATTTCATAAATGCTTTCATAGTAAAATTGATTTTTGCATTAATAACATGGGTTTTCATAATAATCCTGCTCAACGCATTAAACTATCCTAAAGATACAAGATATGTTGTCTATTTAATCTGGGTCTTCACGATTATCTCAACTTTCACCGATTTATTTTATTCAGTTTTCAGGGCTTTTGAGAGGATGTTCTATGATTCATTGATAAAAGTATTAAGAATGATTATTTTGACACCTTTAGGGCTATATGTTTTATTCAAGGGCTATGGTATCCTTGTTTTTAGTTTTGTATTCATCGTTGTTGAAATTCTAATGGTCAGTTTGGCGTATATCATTGCTCAAAAAAAGTTCATAAAAATCAAGCTTGATTTAAGCTTCCGGTTCATGAAGGATATTGTAAAAACTGCTTTTCCTCTTGGCATGGCATTCTTTTTCAGCTCAATCTATTTCTATATTGACATCATCATGCTTTCAAAAATGAAAGGTGATGTTGAAGTAGCAATCTACAGTGTTGCATACAATCTTGCTTTGGCGATTTTATTCATTCCTGCAGTTTATACGAATGCAATATACCCTGTAATGTCAAGATACTACAAGACTTCAAAAGAAAATTTAATCTATCTGTACAAAAAGTCATTCAAGTATTTGTACATAATCGGATTGCCAATTTCAGCAGGATTGTATGTTTTGGCCAGCAGGATTATAGTTTTCTTTTACGGCAATCAATATTTAAGCTCAGTAATTGTATTGCAGATTATATCGTGGTTTTTATTCATCAAATTCCTTAATTTTCTAATGGCATATACCTTATCGTCAGTTGACCAGCAGAACAGCAGGATGGTTGGACAAGGTTTAACTGCGGTATTCAATGTTGTTCTCAATTTAATTTTAATTCCAAAAATGGGTTACATAGGCGCTGCAGTATCAACTTTCTTTACAGAAATATTCTTATTTATATTGTATTATTGGTACGTATCAAAATCATTGCACAGATTTAATTTCGTTCCAATATTAATTAAGCCGTTGATTGCAACAGCAGTGATGGTAACTTTCATAATTTACGTAAATATTAGATTATTTTTAATAATTCCATTAGCTGGGTTGATTTATTTTGCAGTTATATTTCTGCTTAGAACCTTTGAGAAAGACGATTATAAAATAGTTGAGAAAATGTTCATCAAAGCGGACATAAAAGAAACACCAAAAACTAATTCTCTTTGAACCATTCAATTGTCTTGCTTATTCCTTCTTTCAATCCGACTTTAAGCTGCCATTTTAATTCTTTCTTGGCCTTTGAAATATCAGGGCACCTTACGTGAGGGTCATCAGCCGGCAAGGGATTAGAAACAATCTTGCTCTTGCTTTTTGTCAATTCTTTTATTATTTCGGCAAATTCCATAATTGTTTTTTCTTCAGGATTTCCGATATTGACAGGCTCGTTCAAATCAGAAAGCATTAATTTGTAAATGCCATCAATTAAATCACTCACATAACAAAAGCTTCTTGTTTGCATTCCGTTTCCATTAACTGTTATCGGCTCGTTTTTCAATGCCTGCCCAATAAAATTAGGAACGACTCTTCCATCATCTTTTCTCATTCTTGGGCCATATGTGTTAAATATTCTCACAATTTTTGTATCCAATTTATGTATCCGAT
>CAYHTH010000174.1:0-1867 GCA_964359525.1 uncultured Methanosarcinales archaeon
GTTTGACGCAGTTTTAATTGCGTTAAACTGGCGTTTGATTTATTTTCATACACCAATTAATTTTTTTCCATATTGTAATTAAGCACTGGACACTGGACATCCGCTGACACAGGGTATTTAAACTAAAACAATTCACAACCATATTATGAATGACTTCAAAACGTCGAAAATCGCAAGAGAAAACACCTATTGTGGTTTATCTAAGGTTAAGCCAGCGATTTTCGAGCGTGCTCAAAAACCACGGGTTTTTGACATACTTATTGATGAGATGAAAATAAGGGGATTTAGCAGGCGAACAATAGAAGTATATTGCTACATCAACAGCAAGTTTCTTGAATTTGTAAGAAAATCCCCTAAAGATGTAACTAAAAAAGACGTTGAAAGCTATCTTGTTTATTTATACGACAAAAATAAGTCATCTGCCACAAGGCATCTTGCGTGCAGCACTCTAAAATTCTATTATGAAAATGTATTAAAGAGAAGATTCAACCTAAAACACCCCAAAAAGTCAAATAAACTGGCTGTTGTTTTGAGCAAAGAGGATATCCTCAAGATGATTGATTCATTAAACAATCCAAAACATAGATTGCTATTGGAACTTATGTACGGCTCCGGATTACGGCTTGGAGAATCAATAAAAGCAAGAATCGGGGATTTTGATATTACGAACAAAACTATGCATGTTAAAGACGGAAAGGGAAGCAAAGACAGGATTGTAAATTTATCAGGAAAGTTTATCGGGGATTTTATTGATTACACCAAAAACAATCATTCCGGCTATTTGTTTGAATCGACGCAAAGGGCTGGACAGCACATAAGCCCAAGAACAGCGCAGCTTATTGTAAAGTCTGCAATTTCAAAATCTAAAATACAAAAAGCCGCGCATTGCCATACTTTAAGGACGAGCTATGCGACTCATTTAATCGAAAATGGCATTGACATAAGTTTTGTCCAAAAGTTATTGGGGCATTCAAAATTAAGCACAACCCAGGCATACATAAGATTAAGCACAAACAGCATAAGAAACATAAAAAGCCCGTTGGATTAGTGTTCAAAAACCAAAAAATATTTATTGTTCCTTGTAAAGTAGTAAGTTAATATGCCACTTACCCCGCTATATGCCTGTTCAAGATGCAAAAGGGAATTTAATTTTAATAATATTAAGTACGATGAAAATAAAAAATTAATTTGTGTTGAATGCCTGGAAAAGAAACAAAAATTAATTAAAAAACAATTAGCCAAAGAAAAGCCAGAAGACACCAAGCCAATAGACTTTATTTGCGTCAGCTGCAGATTCAAATTCTCGATAAAGAAAAATTCTCAGCAGACATTCAAGTGCCCGTACTGCGGCAAAACGAAATTAATGGTAGTCAAGAAATATAAAGACGAGAATGACTTGATTAATGATTCAATGGATTCGAGATTTGATAGGTAAATTTAGCAATCTATATATATAAGTAAAACTTTTTAGCCAGCATGAACCAGACAGCAATAGAGCATATGCACAAGGATTTAGAAGATCTAAAACAAGACGTAGCTTTAATCAAGCATATGCTTTCTGAGGAAGGAAGATTGAGCGATTACGCAAAGAAATCATTAGAAGAAGCGCGCAAAACGCCAGAATCCGAATATATCAAGCACGAAGATTTGAAGAAGAGAATTCTCAAATGAGCTATGAGATTATTTGACATCCTAAGGCGGCAAAATATGTGGAGAAATTACCACAGCATGTTTCTAAAAGAATTCTGGAGAAATTTGATGAAATCATTATTGACCCCTTTAGGTATCTTGAGCATTTTGAAGGTGTAGGATACAAATTAAGAATTGGCGAATACCGCGCCCTTATCGACGTGGATTTGCAAAATAA
>CAYHTH010000175.1:0-1841 GCA_964359525.1 uncultured Methanosarcinales archaeon
AGCATAGCCGACAGGCACAACATAGTTTTTTCCAGCACAATTGTTGTAAGCGGAAGAGCAAAAGCAGTCGTGATAGCAACAGGCATGCAGAGTGAGATTGGAAAAATTGCCAAGATGATAGAAGAAGTAAAGCCCGAGCCAACGCCGCTTCAAAAGGACATGAACCAACTGGGAAAATTTATCGGCACAATAACTCTCATCATAGCGGCGCTCATTTTTGCAGCGGGCATGCTGATTCGCCACTTTAATTGGATTGATATGCTTCTTATTTCAGTATCGCTGGCAGTGGCTGCAATACCTGAAGCCCTGCCGGCAGTCGTCACTATATCCCTCGCCATCGGCACTCAAAAAATGCTGAAGAGGAATGCGCTTATAAGGAGACTGCCAAGTGTGGAAACTCTTGGTTCGACTACAGTAATATGCACTGACAAAACAGGCACGCTCACGGCCAATCAAGTGACTGTGAAAAAATTATATGTCAATGGCAAAATTATAGATGTAACTGGCGTAGGCTACGAGACAAAGGGCAGCTTTCTTTACAAAAACAAGCCAATTCGGCCGGAAGAAATCGAGCTTCTGCTCAGAATCGGAATACTGAACAATAATTCCGAGATAAAAGAAGGAAAAGTTATAGGCGATCCCACAGAAGCGGCATTGATTATAAGTGCGGCCAAACTTGGATTGATAAAAGAGGATTTTGATATTGAGTACAGAAGGATTGATGAAATTGAATTCACAAGCGAAAGAAAAATGATGACTACCATACACGGGCATCACGGCGAGAATATTTCTTATGTCAAAGGCGCCCCTGAAGTTGTCCTGAACCTCTGCAATTACATTTACTTAGATGGGGAAATCAAAAAGCTGACAGCCAGCATGAAAGAAGAAATAATTGAGGCAAACAGGCAATTTGCGGAGGGGGCATTAAGAGTGCTCGGGTTTGCTTATAAAACAATTGTTGACTCAAACCCGGAAAAAAACCTGATTTTTGTCGGGCTGCAGGGAATGATTGATCCGCCCAGGGAAGAGGTCAGGATTGCAATCGAGAAATGCAAGAAAGCAGGCATTAGGGTCATCATGATTACGGGAGACCATGAGATAACCGCAAGGGCAATTGCAAAAGAGATTGGGCTGACAGGAAAAACAATAACTGGCGAGAAGCTTGACGAGATAAACAACCTGGATTCGCTGGTTGAAGATATATCCATATTTGCCAGGGTAAATCCGGAGCATAAGATTAAGATTGTTGATGCTTTGAAGAAAAAAGGCCATATTGTTGCTATGACCGGAGATGGTATAAATGACGCGCCTGCATTAAAAAAAGCAGATATCGGCATTGCGATGGGAATTACAGGCACAGATGTAAGCAAAGAGGCAAGCGCAATGATACTTACTGACGATAATTTTGCATCAATTGTAAATGCCGTAGAGGAAGGAAGGGGAATTTATGACAATATAAAAAAATATTTTGCATTTCTGATATCAGGCAATATAGGGGAAGTGCTGATAATATTTATTTCAATAATCATGGGCATTCCG
Organism: uncultured Methanosarcinales archaeon; assembly: GCA_964359525.1. Classification (GTDB taxonomy): domain Archaea; phylum Nanobdellota; class Nanobdellia; order Woesearchaeales; family GW2011-AR4. The sequence continues at coordinate 1,540 of CAYHTH010000175.1, forward strand.
CTCCCTTTGACTGTAACGCAGATTTTGCTTATAAATCTTGCAATGGACGGGCCTCCCGCCATATCCCTCTCAGCGGAATCGTTTGAGCCCGATGTGATGAGCAGGAAGCCAAGGAGCCAAAAAGAGCCAATATATCTGGGAATCAGGAATTATATATTTTTATTTCCAGCTGTGATGGTGGTGGTGGTATTGCTGGTTTTCATTTATTTTTACCGCGCAGACGGCCTTGTGAAGGCGCAGACCATGGCGTTCCTGACAATCATAATGTTCAGGCTCTTTGAAGTTTTCGCCTGCAGGTCGCT
>CAYHTH010000176.1:0-1829 GCA_964359525.1 uncultured Methanosarcinales archaeon
TTGTTTACATCGTCAATCGGCTCAAATGGAACGGGATTGCAGTCGGCTGTCAATAGCTTCATTCCGGCTGGCAGCACAACAACGAGTTCATTGACTTTTTTTATCTTGCCCTGCCATTCTCCGACAGGATTTCCGTTTTTGTCTGTGATTTTGTTTCTGTTCTGGAGCAGTATTTCAAGAACTGGGTATATATCCTTATCATTGGATACTGCAATTAGCTTGTTGCCGGCTCTGACTGCAAGCTCAACGGGGCCATTTGTATAAATGGTTGCAGGCCCCTGATCTTCTGTGGCATCTATGCTTAAATCGGTTATGCCATATTCTTTCAGGGGGTCAAGGTTTTCCCTTCTCATAGCGCGAAGCCTTTCCTTGTCCATGAAGTAAAGTTTTTGGTATGCACTAGTATCAAAATTGTAAGTTGCACTCAATGAAATAGTATTTAACCCTGCAGGCAATTTTTTATCGCTGAAAGTGCACTCCACATCTTTTTCTTCATAAGTGCCGACGGTAAACGGATAAGGTGGAGTTAGTTTGTCATCGCTCTGTAGATTTACCCTTGTATTTCCGTTCCATCTGGAGCAGTCAAAGTTTACGACAACAGGGTCACCCAGAGTTCTTGCGCTTATTGTTGCCCATAAAGTAACCGGCTCATCATCATAAAATCTAGGCTGCGCTGCCCTTACTCGTTCAAAGAATACACCAAGAGGTGCATATTGATTGAGCTCTACCTGGCTTCTGTACAATCCGCCGGTGGCGAATTCTATCTGGCGCTCGATGGCTAGTTTTATTGTTTCATAACTCCTTGCAAATACACTCTTTGAATCATCAACAACTTTTCCTGCCTGTAGAAAATCATAACTGCCAAGGTAACCTGAAGCTGATGCCTGGTTCGCAATTAATAACATCAAAGCAGCCAGCAATATCCAAAGGGCGAATTTATTATCAGGCTCTGCCTGCTTAACATACAGACAAACTACTGCTGTTAAGAACGGAAGGTACTGGAAAAATGGAAATGTTTCTATGTAAGCTGTTACAAAAAAGTCAGTCAAAAGAAGGCCAATCACCCATATATGCCACTTCCAAGCTTCCCCGTTCGCCTGCTCATTTTGCCTAATGTAAAAAAGCCCAAAAGCGATTATAAACCAAAAATGAAATTGGGCGCGCCAGTATACCATCCAGCCCCGATTCAAAAAGAAGAATCCGATAACGTATGCAAGAATAATGATTGTTATTTCATCAGTCTCCAATACTTCCTTGTCCTTTAGGACTTTCAAAAATGCAAAAAAAACAACAACAACCGCAAGACCAGTGTAGATATACAAAGAGCCAAAAGGAATTAATGATAAAAACGGATTCTGGACGTATGTTCCGATATAAGTTATAAGAAATACGACAAAAAATGAGACAAAAAGTGAGCGGCCGCCTCTTTTTGTAAAATAATAAAAAAGTATCAATCCCATCACCAGCGGCGCTGTAAGCAATCCCAGATAGTCTACATTGGCAAAAGAGGATAATTGAAATCCGTTCCACACACTCCCAAGGAAACTAAATCTAAATAATTTGTTATCAAAAAGATTTAATAAAATTGCAAAGAGTATAAATAAGCTCCCTCCGCTCATTCTCGATGCTGCGCCAACCGCTCCAGCCGCAAGCCCTGCAGTTGCAGCCGCTGTAGCCCTGCCCCTATCTCCGGTCTTTGACCATAACTTTCCAGCTCTTCCCCTTAAAGATTTATCATATTTTTCCTGGGCTATCATCGCATTGGCTTCATCGTGTGCTTGATCTACTTCTTCTTTTTCCTTAGCCTTCATCGCATTAGCTTCATCATG
>CAYHTH010000177.1:0-1828 GCA_964359525.1 uncultured Methanosarcinales archaeon
ATAATCTGGCAGTCACGGATACTTCTATATTTGATACTTTCTATAAGATTATTAACGGATGAATATGTACTTTGTCTTTTCGTTTTGTTCTCTATCTCGTACTATTTAAAACTATTTTGATAAAAAGGAACTGCCTGTGCCAGTATGTGAGCTCCAAGTTCCGTGCTTTTAGGCTGTGGCCCTTTTCCATGAACACGAACTTCAGGCGGAGGCTCGAAATCGCCTCTTGCTGAATTTATATGTATTGAAACATAAATTGAATCATCTTTTCCATTAACTGTTTTATTTATTCTGTTAGCTTGTTCTACGTACCAATTAAGTCTCTCTCTTTGCCTCCCTCCTCCTTTATAGTCAAGCGGGAAAACTTCAAATTTCATACCTAACCTTTGTTGCTCTGATCTTAAAAATTCTGATAGATGTGTCCATATCTTTTGTGTAAAATGTCCCTCATAAAGAGTTGGATTCTTGTCACGATTAGGGGCTCCCGGGTCACCCTCTCCATGACCATTATCTGTAATAACTTTTGTTACATGCGGATTTGCCTGCAAATAACTTATGATTCCTTTCCCATAGGCTTCGGCTAACCTATTCAAGTTTCTATCATTGCTATAAAATGTTATCTGCTTCTCGTTTCTCATATTAAACGCCTCAGTCAATACTGAAGGCATCTCGCTTTGGCCAAGAACCATTAGATTTTGTGCTATGACATCATCAAGGTAAGAATTAACGCTGGCCCCTAATTCAGGAATTTTATCTCTTTTTTCTTTTTCCCTCTCTACCCTCTCTGCCGATTCTTCTGGTGTTTCTGCAGGAACTATCAGTCTTGGAGCAGGAACGGTCACATATTTTCCAGGCACTTTTTCCTCAGCAACAATTGGCTGCAATGGATTTCTGTATATTTCCCTAGGCACATAGATACTTGTTCCAGCTGATAATGAATTCATTTCAGTTCTTTTTATAGAATTGAATTTAAGGACGGCGTCCACGTTCTTGGAATAATCTCCTTGGGTGTAGGTTGATATAAGATTATGGAATGTCTGCCCAGGCTGTAACTTATAAGCATGGTAGTCTGTACCTTCTTTCATTCCTGCCCTCGATGCGAACTTAAGAAATCTTATTGGGAATTGAGCCAAATCGCCAGCCTTTGGAAGCTTTCCCTTGTAGGTCCCAGTAATCAAGGCGGTGGTTGTTGCCTGCACATCTTGGGGTGTGTATGCAGTTGATATTTCTCTGACGGTAGTTCCAATATCCCTATCAATTAAAACGTTTGCATACACTCCTGAAGTTAAATTAGGATTAAAATAAACTGCTTGCTGCTGCTTGTATGCGCCCGTTATGCCTTTTTGCCTAACATCAGCAACAATTCTGTCAGCATGCTGTGCAATTGTATTGACGTCTAGATAAAATCTATGCCTTACTCTTGAGCTGGCAACTTTTAGAAATTTTTCCCATTTGGAATCTAGTTTATCAAGAATTCTCTGGCGTTCTGTATCTAAACGCCTTTTATCACTTTTTTTATCCCTCTGTGCACCAAAAGATGACAGGGAGATATCATATAACAGTGCCCTGTCCCTGGATCCCTGCGCCTCAACTTCAGAATCAGCAAACGGATTAATTCCTGCTGCTATCCCCGCAGCTGCCAGTCCTCCAGTCCTCAAAAATTCCCTTCTTCCGGGATTTTCTATTTGAGAATCTTCAAATCTATCGTCTATTGAATCCATGTTGCTGAAGAGGTATATCCGCTTTATTTAAACCTTTCTATTTTAATCATCTAAAAGTAGTAACAGAAATGCTAACCGCCCACATTAAAACTATACTTGTAATTCGG
>CAYHTH010000178.1:0-1800 GCA_964359525.1 uncultured Methanosarcinales archaeon
CTTCCATCAAATTTGGCAGAATCCAGCTCCTTACAACAGAGTAAGTCTCTGACATGTACTCTGCAATTTCAACAGTTCCTGCATCTTCAATGTTCATTTTGTTGTACAAATAATCTTTGTTTGTCAGGACAGCGCTCATAACTTCCTGGTATCCCAAGCCGGCAACAATCTCCCTGATTCTGTCAATGAATTCATTTAATTTCAATCCGGAGCCAATTGTATAAGTTGTCAGTGGAGTATCTTTTATCCTGTCAAAGCCGTACATTATGCCTATGTCTTCTATGACATCATAAGGATGCAGAATATCTCTTCTGTAGGGGGCAATTGAAATTTTGTAATCTTTGAAATCATATTGCGCTTTTTCAGCAAGTTGCCTGACTTCGCTTTCTTTTAATTCCAGTCCAAATAATTTCTTAATCTGCTCATTTTTTATTGTAATTGTTTCTTTCTCAAGATTTGGAACGACAACTTTTCTGTCTGGATATTTTACTTCAACAGAATAAATCTGGAATCCCCTGTCTGATAAGGCATAGGAAAAAATATTTGCAGCCAGATTAACAGCCTCTTCATCTGTTCCGGTCGCTTCAAAGAAAATATCCTCGTCTCCAACTTCAAGCTTTCCGGTGAAATTTGAATTTATTACAGGAATGAAGCTCAAAACTTCGTTTTTATCATCCATTAGGACAGGATATTTGTCAAAATCCTGAAGCACGAAAGCGTATTCTTTTCCTTTTGGATGCTCTGCTAAAATTTCCTTTAGGTCCATTTTTATTTTGAATTCAAGCGGAATAAATTTAATCGAATCCGGCTCAACGGCTTTGAAATGCAATGGAAAAGTAATTCTCTTGTAAGAATACAGGCCAATTGAAACTTTTTGCCTTCTTCTCCCGTAACTTTCACAGAATTTTTCCTGCAATTGGATTGCCTGCTTTAGCAAATATTCATCCATTTTCTTTCCTTTTGCAGCAAAGCAAACAATGAAAGGCCTGTTTTTAATGACGGATTTATCAACCACTACCTGATAATCCCCTTTATGCAGCTTGATTTCAGGAACCCCTTTCTGCATTCCAAGAATCCCTTTCACTAATCTTGCAAATCCCTCAACAGACCACAGATAGGGCAGGTTTGTATCATCAAAATTCATTTTTAATTCGTCAGCTTCTTCATCATAGTCTTCTACTTCTGCCTTCCCATATTGTGCAAGCTCATGGACTTCCTCAGCGCTTAGTTTTTTTCCTACTAAATTATTCAAATCCTTTAATGAAAAGATTATAGTTGGCATTTTATTCAGTATTTTTATTAATATTTTTCCTGAAATCTTCAATTTCATTTATGTTAATTTCCGGAAACAAGCCCGAATAGCCGCATTTTTCACATTTTTCTGAAACCGGCATTAGCATATCAATAAAATTTGACTTGACCGGCAAATCTATGTTCGCGCATTTCGGGCAGATTTTTATAAACTCTTCTTTGTTTTTCATTTTTTTAATTATTTAATAAACTCTTAAAAAATTTCTTGACTTTATCACCTAAATCACTCTTGCATTTCTCAAAACTTCCAAATCATGCGAAAATAATTGGCGAATATCTTTTATTCCTAACTTGAACATTGCCAGCCTGTCTAATCCGACTCCCCATGCAATTACAGGCACTTCTTTTCCGACGAGCGGCTTGACTAGTTCAGGCCTAAAAATTCCGGCTCCTGCAAGTTCCATCCATCCCAAATCCGGATGGTTGACCATCAACTGCGCGCTTGGCTCTGTGAAAGGAAAATAGCTCGGAATGATTTTGATGTCCTTT
>CAYHTH010000179.1:0-1775 GCA_964359525.1 uncultured Methanosarcinales archaeon
TTCTTTATAAACCCAATTATTATCTTTCTATATTAAAAATTTGAAAATTTTTAATCCCGAAAACAAATTATTTGTTTTCTATACTGAAAATAATCCTCTTTTTTATTAATGTGTAATACTATACCAGTATACAAAAACGTTACATTTATATACTAGTTCATATATTAAAACATTGAAATTTTATTAGAAATTTGACAATTTAGGAAAAAACTCTGAGGTGAATAAGAATGGGAATGGATTTTGTTATCGAGAGCGCGCTTAAGCAGAGCGTAGCGCAAACCGACGATTTGCAAATGGGCCATGCTAATATTAAAGTTATTGGCTGCGGCGGTGGCGGCAGCAACATGGTAAGCTGGCTGTACAAAAAAGGGATTAGGGGAGCTGAAATAATTGCCTGCAACACAGACAAGCAGCACCTTGAAATCACAGAAGCTGATAAAAGATTTTTAATTGGAAGAGAACTGACAAGAGGGCTCGGATGCGGAGGCTTCCCGGACAAGGGAGCAAAAGCAGCCCAGGAAACTATTCAGGAAATTAAAGAAGTCCTGAAGGGCTCTGACATGGTTTTCGTCTGCGCAGGAATGGGCGGCGGAACAGGAACAGGCTCAGCTCCGATTGTTGCACAAGTTGCAAAAGATGCCGGTGCAATTGTGATTGGAACAGTCACAATGCCTTTCAAGATCGAGAGAGCAAGAATCGACAAAGCAGAATTCGGCCTGCAGCAGTTGAGGCAAACTTCCGACACTGTTATTGTTATAGACAATAATAGGCTGGTTAACATTGCAGGAAACCTGCCAGTTCAGCAGGCTTTTGCAGTAGCTAATGAATTGATTTCAACAATGATTAGAGGAATTGTCGAGACAATCGCAGTACCTTCACTGGTTAACTTGGACTATGCTGACGTGAAAGCAATCATGCAGGACGGCGGCGTGGCAGCTATTGGTGTAGGTGTCAGCGACACAACCAACAGGGTAGAAGAAGCAGTCAAAGGAGCTTTGTCAAACCCATTGCTTGAGATAAGCTACAAAGGCGCAACAGGCGCTTTAATCCACATCGAAGGCGGCCCAGACATGACACTTGACGAAGTCAACAGAATCGGCGAGCTTGTGACAGAATCGCTTGACACAGATGCAAACGTTATCTGGGGAGCAAGAGTCTCTGACCAGATGAAAGGAAAGATTGCAGTTATGACAATTATCACAGGTGTTAACTCACCATGGATACTTGGAAAAGCTGACAGGAAGACAAGAGTCATCGAAGCCAAAAGATTCAGCGACGAGCTGGGAATTGATTACTTTCAAGAGTAATTGATTTTTATTTTATATTTTTTTATTTTATTTTTTAACACTTAACAAATAGATTGATTCATGCTCACAAGTTCACAACAATTCAAAGTTTTAATTTCAAATATTAAATTGCCAGGAAAAAGAGGAAATTAATAAGAAAATAAAAGGTGATATTTATGCCAGTAGATGAAGATAAAATAGTAAAAAAGATGGTTGCTGAAATAGCAGATTCTAACGAGAGATTTATAGGAAGATCCCAGGATGTGGAAAATTTCAAGAGGATTGTTCCGGTTCTTCTGGAAAAAGGAATTGACAATGTGAACCTGTCAATGTTTGATGAATCAACAAAAGGAAAATTGCTGAATGCTCTTGGAGAAGAGTATGTAAGGAGAGGAAACATGAATGATTCCGTCAAAGCATTTATTCTTGCAGGCAACAGGGTAAGGCTTGTTGAAGTGGGCGAGCACTATGAGGAAGTCGGATTGTTTG
>CAYHTH010000180.1:0-1765 GCA_964359525.1 uncultured Methanosarcinales archaeon
CTTAAACTAAGATGTATTCCTACGAATTAAGGAAAAGTGTTGAGAAAATATTCTTCAAACTATCAAAAAGAAATCCAAAACAGCTTCTGATAATAGAAAATAAAATCCAAGAAATCAGGCAAAATCCACAACACTATAAGAATTTAAGAAAACCACTACAGCATCTTAAAAGAATCCATATTGACAAAAGTTTTGTACTTGTCTTTTCTGTTGATGAAAATAGAAAGCACATAACAATTGAGGATTATGACCATCACGATAATATCTATTCAGAGTGATTTTTAATAGGGGGCGAGAACTCAACTCTGCGGACGCAATTTGCCAGAACTTACATAACTGGTAAAAAATATAACATTGCGATCGCATATGTAAAGACTCCAGATACCTTTTTATAAAGTATATTCTAAACTTCATAGTATGTCAGAGCTAACTTTCAAGGATCTGAGTTTTGAGAAGCAGGAAGACAAAATAAAAATCAATTTCCTTAAAATTTTCTATGCTTATATGGACAATAAAAGCCTTGAAAAGATTGCGCCTTTTGAAGTGAATAAAAACTCTATTACATTTAAAAATGTGTCAGAAAATAATGCGCGGAGAAAGTTTGAATTCTTATTGTCCACTACGTTTAAAAATCTTAAAAACAGATTGAACAATAAATCTACTTACTATATACATCAATCATCCGGAATGCCTTTGATTGGAACAAACTATTTTGGATTAGTAGACAGGGGCTCGAATGTAATTGAAGTCAAGCCTATTACAAGCTGCAACATAAGCTGTATTTTCTGCTCCGTAGATGAAGGCCCGAAATCAAGGAGAAAAGTTGATTTTGTCGTCGAGAAAGATTACCTTGTAAATGAATTCAGGAAAATTGTGGAGTTTAAGAAGAGCAATAATATTGATGCACACATAAATGCCCAAGGCGAGCCAACTTTATACGCTGATATGGTTGAATTAGTTAAAGACATAATATCAATTTCTGGCGTAAAAACAATCTCCATTGATACAAACGGCCTCTTATTAACTAAACAATATGTAGATGAACTTGCAGAAGCAGGCTTGACAAGGATTAATTTATCCATTCATGCGATGGACCCGCAAAAAGCTAACTATTTAGCTGGCTATCCATATAATCTGAACAAAGTGCTGGAAATAGCGAGATATATTCCACAAACTAAGATGGATTTAATTATAGTGCCGGTCTGGATGCCGGGCTATAATGACGAAGAGCTTCCGAAACTTGCTAAGTTTGCTGTTGAAATAGGTGCCGGCAAGAATTGCCCGCCTATAGGCATACAGAACATGCTAAATTACAGGTTTGGGAGAAACCCTGTTAAAGAAGTTTCCATGGATATATTTTACAGCAAAATGAGGGAATTAGAGCAAAAACACGGCATCAGGCTTATTTTTGACAAATATGCATTTAATATTGAAGATTTGCCGGAACTGCCAAAACCATTTAAGAAAGGCAATATTATAGAGGCGGAAGTGGTTTTGCCAGGCAGATTAGGAAATGAAATGCTGGCAGTAGCCAAAGGCAGGCTGATTTCAGTGCCTGAATGTTTTAAGGAAATAGGCTCTAAAGTTCGATTAAAGATTAAGAGATCTAAACACAATATCTTCTTGGGAGAATTGTTGAATTAGGTTACTAACGATTAGCTGCATATTTATCTCTTCTCAGTTAATGCCTTCTGAAATTCCTTTCTGATATCGTTTATCTTTTTTTCATTAAGCTTGATTAAGATTGACTTACATTTTACTAAAA
>CAYHTH010000181.1:0-1749 GCA_964359525.1 uncultured Methanosarcinales archaeon
ATGTACCAAATAAAAAGAACTCCGGAAGAGTTCATTGTAAAAGAAATAAGTAAAATTAATACAAAAGAAAATGGCCAATACGCATATTTTCTTCTCAAAAAAACTAATTATTCTACAGTAAGGGCATTGGAAGTTTTATCTGAAAAACTTAAGATTCCATTAAAAAATATCGGTTTTGCAGGCAACAAAGACAGGAATGCAGTCACGGAACAGGCAATCTCAGTCTTCAAAGGAAGCAGAAATATTGAAAATCTCAATTTAAGAAATATCAAATTAAAATATTTAGGAAACGGAAAAGAGCCGATTTCTTTAGGCGATTTGGAAGGCAATGAATTCACAATTGTTATGTGGAATTTAAGTGATAATGAAGTTAAAAAAATAAAAAATCTAGAAAAGAAAACAATAAATGTTCCAAATTTGTTTGGGCCTCAAAGGTTCAGCAATAATAACCATCTTGTCGGAAAAGCAGTTATAAAAAAAGATTTCAAAAAAGCTGTTGAACTGATTTTGGAAAATGAAGGTGGGATTGAGCTTCAGATTAAAGAATATTTGAAAAACAATAAAAATGACTATGCGGGAGCATTAAGATTGATTCCATTAAAAACAAGAAAATTGTTTATTCATTCCTATCAGTCATTATTATTTAATAGAACAATTGATGAATATTTAAAAAATAATAAAGAAGAAAAGAAAATAAAAAATATTCAAGTTCCAATAATTGGATTTAATCTTGAATTAAATTCAATAAAAAATAAAGAATTAAAAAATATAATCAAAAAAATTGTAGAGGAAGAAAAGATAAGCCCGAGAGATTTCATAATAAGCCAGATGCCGGAGCTTACTTCAGAAGGCACCAGCAGAAATTTGTTTTTTGAATTGAATGACTTGAAAGTATTGGAAACAAGCGAAGATGGATTAAATGAAAGCATGAAAAAGATAAAAATTAATTTTACTTTGCCGAAAAGCTGTTACGCAACGACGTTATTGGAATTTATTTGTCAATGACTTTTTCAGAACTCTTTCCGTCTGTTTTCTCCGGCTTGCCTAAAATCTTTATAACGCTAGCAAAAACTTCCTTTGGCCTTTTAGTTGCATCTACATCAACAAGAACTTTTCTTTTCCGGTAATAATCAATCACTGGTGATGTTTCCGAGCTGTAAACCTGAATTCTTTTTCTGACGGTCTCCGGCTCGTCGTCTTTTCTCTGCAGAAGCGGGCTGCCGCATTTGTCGCAGGCATCTTTTTTCTTTGGCTTCACAGTAACGAGATTGAACAAAGCCCCGCACTTTCCGCAATGCCTCCTCTGAGTCAGCCTTTCAACAATCACATCTTCGGGAGCAGTCAAATTAAGAACAAAATCTATTTTCTTCTTCATTTTCCACAAAGCATTCTCAAGAAAATCTGCCTGGTCTATTGTTCTGGGGTAGCCGTCGATGATAAACCCATTTTTATTGCTGTCCTGCTTCAGGCCTTTCTCCAGCACTTTGTTCACAACACTATCCGGTACCAGAAAGCCTTTCTCAACATATTGTATCAGCTCAGAATTGCCGCTTTTTATCTCAGCCCGGAAAATATCCCCTGTTGAAATATGGGGAATTTTATACTTTTCAACAAGCATGTCCGACAATGTTCCTTTGCCGGCACCAGGCGGCCCAAATATTATTAATTGCATCTTATCCCAGGTAGCCTATGTCCTCTTTTATATCTGTTTCGGTTTTCCACGATTCTTTTATTTTATTTAAATATTTT
>CAYHTH010000182.1:0-1721 GCA_964359525.1 uncultured Methanosarcinales archaeon
TAATTTTTCATTTATAATTCACCTCAATATTTTTTGTTGGAAATTTTATTCAATTTTTTATTATTAATATTAATTTTCTTTTTTTATTAGTTTCATAATGTTTTTTTATTATTGAATTTTTATTGCTATCCTTCCGCCAGTTTCTTGAAATAATTTTTAACCAATTCCTGCTGTTCCTGAGGAATATTTTCTTCGTAGGCTGTTGTTTCCTTGACGGCAAGCTCCGAGGGAAAAGTGGCTTCAAACTTTTGCTGCTTTGTGTCACCTTCTTCTTTCACATTGACCTTGAAATCAACAGGCTTAAGCCGGATGTTAAGCTCTTTGTCACCGAGTGTCGCAACATCATTTTTACCGAAAATGTCTCCGCTTGTATTTAATTTTGCCGCCACAAAATTCCCAGCTCCTTTCGGACCCTGGAAAATATCAGGGACGGTGTTTCTTGCAAATTCAATTATCTTCAGGTTCATTGTCGTGGCAAAAATAATCAAGAATGAAAGCACCATAACAGCGAATATCTTGTAGGATAGGGTTCTTGGATTGATGAACATGGATAGCTCAACGTTTTTCATCGCGCTTGTAACTTCGTACTCCAACTCATTTACAATCGGGTTGTCCATATTGACATTGTCAGCGGCTGTCCTTAATTTTTCCCTGAGTGGAGCGTATTTGCCTTCAACCACCATGGATTTTGAAGTTTTCGTTGACATGTAGCTGTAAAACCCAAGATATGCGGCAGCAGGAATTAATGACAGCATCGGATGGAAATCCAGCAAAGACAAAAGAAGGTATGAAACCAAAAAGACAAGAGTTGTGTTTACTATATTCTCAAATAATGTCAGCTGGTTCAGCGTCCTGTTGATTTCCTTTACAACCTGTGAAAATTGTTTCATTTTAGCAAGTTTCCGAAGCGCCCGCTGTGCTCTTTAAGCAGGCATTTCTTTTTTCCAAATCATCAATTTTATCCTGTAATCGGTTAACATCTGATTTCAAGTTTAAAACTTGCGCATTCAACTGCTGTACCAGCACAGCCTGCGCTGCCAACTGATTTTGGGCATCGGTCAATTTGCCCAATGTAGCCGCCAATTCAGATTTTGTGCTGGTCAAATCTGCAGTCAATTTGGTTTTATCAGTTTCAAGCTGGTCTCGCTCGCTTTTTGTATCCACATATTTCTTGCTCAAATCCTGCTCCTTCTGCCCCTGGAGAGTCAACTGCACATTTGTCTGGTTAAGCTGGCCTTTTTTAGCCTCAAGCTCCTTGCTTATTGTGTTAAGCTCATCGAGTTTTATCTCGTAGCTCTTCGAAACATTCTTGAAAGTCGTTTGATAATAAACAGTGAATCCGCTGAACATTAATATCGCTGCAACTATCAGAAGAAGCAGCCCAAGATTGACATCACGCCTCATTATCGCCATTTTATCGCCTCATTTTAAATTTGATTTTTTAGTTTTGTTAAACTTTTTTCCTCAGGGGAACATTGCCTGTTGCTCTCGATGTACTCCCGATAGTTCCCACACCTTTTCACTGCGTTTTGTTTATCGAGCACGATTTTGTTTTACTTTATTGGGTGGGTGGAGGGCAACATGCTGCACTTTTAGTGCGGCAATCAAATTCCCTCCCTGATGATTTTATTAACTTTCTGATTTATCATTTTATCATAATTTAATTATCAATCCCTTAACTTAAATACTTATCTTTGCGCGTTCTCCCTGAATCTTCTTAT
>CAYHTH010000183.1:0-1712 GCA_964359525.1 uncultured Methanosarcinales archaeon
TCAACTATTTCAATTTCCTGGTCATATGTGGGGTAAGCCACTTTTATTTTCAGCAGGAATCGGTCAGACTGCGCCTCCGGCAATGGGTAGGTATTATGGTTTATTCCGCATCCTCCGAACCCGGCAATGTAATTTTTGAGCCCTGGCACCGTAAGCCCAAAGGCCATTCCGCCCGAATCAGTATAATCTATCGATTTTATTCGGTCGTAATACAGGTCCTCACTCAACAATGCCGTGCAGTAATTCAGTAGGCTTTCAGCTTCCGAAATCACCAGCAGGTGCTGGTCAGCAAGAAAAGTTTTTATCTCTGCAGAACTTTGCGGATTGCCTTGCCTGTACAAGCTCCATAACTGATTTTTTGAAATATTCATCTGCCTTGAAATCTCTGTCATAGGCAATCCGATTCCGGCAGCAAACCTGCGTGGATTATTTTCAAGGCTGCCCAAATAATCCGGCTGTTTTCTGGCTTCAATCTCACTTTTAATGTCATTGACAAATTCCTTCAATGAATCAACAGACATCACAAGCTCCCCTTCTTTTATTCCCTTGTAACTGGCGTACCATTTCCTTGATGTAATTGGTTTCCAGTTTTTGAGGGTATGAAAACTGTTCAGGCCCAATAATTCAACCAGCCTTAAAATTGATTTCCTGTCGACAGGCACAACCCTGAAGCTTGATATTGCGGTCCTTTCCAGGTCTATTCCATTTACTTTCCCGTCAGACACGTGTCCAATTTTCTTAAGGAAACTTGTAAAGTCTTTTCCCTGTATCTTCAGCCTGTAAATCCTGCCGTCATGCCTTATCCACGACAAAATGCCTTCGCGCAACAGCATGTAGGAGATTATGCTCACATTTTTTTCGCTCTTCTGCGTGAAAACAATCTTATTGTCCCCCACTGACGACTCCAGCGAAATAAAAGTCCTGACAAATTCAGAATTCATTTCAGCCGGCAGGCTAATAAACCATGAGGGAATTTCTTTGCCTTTTCCGCCGTGGATGCAAAACCTTATGCTTAAATACTCGACCAATGGTTTGGAATAAATCCTTGCGTACCTGCAGCCTTTCCTTTCAGTTACAGACGGTTCAAAACCGTAATTTCTTGATATTTCAACAAACCTGTCAAGGGCTTTAGGATAATTTTTTTGGCACACCTCGACGCATTTCTCTCCAATATACCCGTCAGACAAAAGGAATGCGCTCCAAAAAGCAAAATCCTTATCAAAAGCAATTTCACGCTTCAAAGGCTTCTGCGTCATTTTTGAAACTGCTTCTGCGTGGGACATTACGTGCTTGGGTTCAATTTCCGGCAGCCTTGCGGGATTGACCAAAAAGTCATTTTTTGTCAGCTCTTCTGCTTTCTTCCAGGCAATGATTCCGCAGTCATTTACCAAGAACGGATGGTTTTTTGTGACTGTTAATCTTTTCCCGGTTTTTGTTGCTATGCTTATCATTTCCTCTTTATAGGGCAAAGTATAGAGCAGGCATTTTTCCTTTTGCAATTTTCCAAATTTATTAAGGGAAAAAGTCCAGGCATTGATGTCGTAGAGCTTTATGTTTTTTTCATCCTCTGCAATGCATTTGTCATGGGCCAAATCAAGAAGCTCCTGTCCTGTTTTCAGCTCTCCATTTACAAAAACTGATTCGCCCAATGCTAGGCTTCCCTCCTGCTCAATAGGGTTTTGCGTTGCAAGAACAAAAAACGGCGCGTCAAG
>CAYHTH010000184.1:0-1686 GCA_964359525.1 uncultured Methanosarcinales archaeon
TGTTTTTTCTTTACCACCAGAGAAAAGGAAGCTGGGAAATAATAGGCTCCGTTCTGGTTGTATTGATTTTTGACACTCTGATTATCGCGCTTTTCAGGAGAGTATTCAGCACATCGTACGCGCTGACAACTTTATTTGCTATAATTGGATTGATAATTGTTCTGTTCAGTTATCTTACTGCCCGAAAAGAGCCGGAGTATGTTGAGAAGCAGTATGACAAGTCAAAATATTATTATCCTTCCGTCAGCAAGATGGAATCAAACAAAGAGTCGAAAGAGGAAATAAAAGAAGAATTGAAGTATGAAGTGAAGAAAGAAGTGAAAGAGGAGCTAAAGGCAGAACAAAAAAATGCTGCAAGCATGGAAAAGACTTTTACGCCGGGAAAATTCATTGCAACCAAGAAGGGAAACAAATTTCACCAGCCTAAATGTGTTTGGGCAAACAACATTAACAAAGAGAATCAGGTTTGGTTCAATTCAAAGGTAGATGCCATTGCAAAAGGATATTCTGAGCATAAGTGTGACATAATTACCGGTTCTACATCAGCAAAATAGGTTTATTTCTCCCAAAAAGATGATAAAATGACAAGAATATTAGTAGTTGAGGATAATCCTACATGGCAAAAAATACACAAGCGTGGATTAGAAGCGCATAACTGCATATGGTGAAGTGACCTTAAATGCCTCTTGAAGTTCTGATAGTTGATGACAACGTAACATACACACGGTTGCACAGTCAGAATATAGAAGAGGTTGTACTTGGGAAACAGTCAAATAGTCAGGGCACGCATCCACCACTTGAAATCAACAAAACATTTGTTTCTAATTATGCTGATGCGATTGCTGCATTGGACAGGACTTACGATTTATACATAATAGACGGGCAGTTTCCAAAGACGGGCGCTGAAAAAAAGATTTATTCTTTGGGTGCTAAACTAGTAGACAAGATAATTAAGGCTAAGGGATCAAGTGATGGGATTATTTTCATAAGCAGTAATCCTCCACAGCTAAATGCTGCAAAAATTCTGGGTGTGAAATATATTATAAATAAACACGGCACCCAAGTTGAAAGTGAATGGCAGTTAAATTATAGGGACATGCAAGATTTTATATCTAAGGCATTGCAGGATATTAATCATCCTTACGCTTCAAGATCAAATTATGGAACTATTTCTTCCACAGCATCACAACCAGCAGAATAACACTTATCGTCACAGCGCTGTCGGCAATGTTGAAAACTGGCCAGATTCTGAAATCAATAAAATCCGTTACAGCGCCGATTAAAACACGGTCAATAAAGTTTCCAATTGTTCCGCCCAATAATAATCCAACTGCAAATTGTAGGAATTTTTCATTTTCTTTTATTTTTTTTCTTAAATAATAAAAAATTGCAACAATAACTATAATTGAAAAAAGCATGAAAAACCAATTTAAACTTTTAAACAACCCAAAGGCCGAGCCTGTGTTTGTGACATAAGTAAAATGAAAAATATTTTTTATTATTGGAATCGATTCACCTAACTTAAAATTTGTTCTTATAAGAAATTTTGTTAATTGGTCCAGAACCACAACAATAAGCGCTGCTGAGAAAATAAAAATATTTTTTTTGCCCATCAGAGCGGAAATAAAAATAGGAATATAAAAATTTTGTTAATAATACCTTCTCCTTTTGTCTTCCTGCTCCCCT
>CAYHTH010000185.1:0-1675 GCA_964359525.1 uncultured Methanosarcinales archaeon
ATGTCAGAGACTTACTCTGTTGTAAGGAGCTGGATTCTGCCAAATTTGATGGAAGTGTTTTCAAAAAATAAGCACGTTACTTTCCCGCAGAAAATTTTTGAAGAAGGCCTGGTTAATGTAAGGAAAGGGGAGAAAATAGAGGAATTCCACAGAATTTCCGTTGCATCCTCATCTGAAGACACAAATTACACAGAAGCCCGCCAGGTGCTTGATTTGATAATGAAATTGTTTGAACTGCATTATGACATTGAAGAAACAGAGCACAACTCTTTTATCGAAGGCCGGGTTGGAAGAGCAATAGTAAAAGGAAAGAAAGTTGCTTATCTGGGTGAGATTCATCCGGAAGTCCTTGAAAATTGGGGATTGGACATGCCTGTTGCTGCTTTGGAGTTAAATTTAAGCGAATTGTTTGAAGTAATGGGGAAAAAATAAATGGTAACGAAAATAAAAAAAGAGCTAACCATCGCCTTAATAATTATTATTTTAATGTCGTTATTTTTACTTTCGGACGTACCTAATTTAGCTTATATAATGATGGGTGTAGGTATACTAAGTATATTTTATTTGAATTATGATAAAATTTTAGAAGCATTTAAAAATTAAAGTTTATTCTTTCTTCCCAATCACTTCCTTTACAGCTAGGATTTCCACTGTTACAATGATAATGTCCGATTCAAGACATTTTTGTCCAATTATGATTAACACTAGACGTTAGATTAATAAATCAGAATGTCAATTAATATTTTTATGAAAATCGCAAAAAAGAAAAAAAAGAAGTAATAATCAAAAAAGATTAAAGCAAAAATCAAACTAAATTTTTATTTTTCTTTTTTTGCAGCAGGTTTCTTTGGCTTTGATTCTTTCTTCCCAGCAGGCTTTGTTTCTTTAACTCCTAATCCTGCTTTTTCTTCCAAAGTTGTTTCTTGTTTAGCCTCAGCCTTTTTTGCTTTTGGCTTGAACAAGCCCAGCAGCTTTTTCTTTTCCTGTTTCTGTTCTCTTAGCTGCTCAGGAGTTTTTCTTTTTGTCCTTGGCTTTTGGGTTTTTGGTTTTGGTTTTGTAACTCTTGCTTCCACTCCAATCTCTTTCAAAGCTTCTGCAACTTCTTCGTGAGAAGAATTTTTCTTAATCTTTACAACCTGAGTTAATGGCTCCAAGTGAAGTATATTGCATCTTCTCCTTCTTGTTTCGCCGTCAATTAATACAAACTTGTCATCCAGAATGTCTATAATCAAAGCTTTCTTGCCTGCATCTCTTCCGGCAAGCTTAACGCACAATCTTCCTATCTCAATCATTTTTTCCTCCGATCACTTTCAGTCCAGCGGTTGTCACCAATCCACCTAAGTGATTTTATTGTTTTATTTTATTTATTTAGATTTAATATTGAAAATAATTTACTGTCTTGCTTCTTCTAATATTTTCATCCTCATGCACTTGCTGCACAAGGCTCCGCCGTACGGCCTTTCCGGCCTTTTGAATGTCTTTGGCATTTTCCTCATCCTGAACGGAAATTCTCTTGGAACACCCTTAAGAACTGCGCCGCAATTGCCGCATTTTGCCGGCTGCGGCTTCTGTTTCTTGTAGTGCAGATGAGTATCTCCTCCGGGAACTTTCCTGAAGACTTTTCTCAGGCTCCTTGACCTCAATCTTCGTGCTGGCATGATTCTTCGGAAAGAAT
>CAYHTH010000186.1:0-1653 GCA_964359525.1 uncultured Methanosarcinales archaeon
AAAAGTGCCAATGTTATTTCTAATTCTTTTTGTTCCATTTTTGAACCATATGGTTCATTTGTGAAACAGTAATATTTAAATCTTTCGGTTTCAAGTTAATCAAAGCTGTTGGCATCTGTCAAAAATATTATTGGAACATTTTTGAGCATCATCAGAAATCACTTGATTTATGCTTGAAACCAATATTTGCTGTGATTGGCGATTTCTGAGATTTCCGGTTCCGATGAAGGAGACTGATTTTGGCATTTTTTGACGCTTTATTCACTTATTTTTAAATTTTTCATATTTAAGGATAGTCTTATTATGTTTTTCAAACAATTTCTCGTCAATATACCCATAAACTCCTTGGAGGTTATCTTTAAACTGTTCCGAGGTTATTTTACTCTTTACTTTAAAAAATCTGTCTTTAAAGTCCACTCTTTCCGATATTTCCTTTTTAACCCATTCAAGATCCTTGACCTGTGGCATCAGCATAAAAACATCCCTTATGTCTGCATTCCTGCAGCTGACAAATTTCATAACAACTAATGCTTCTGGATTAACTATCCTTAATTTCAATTCTCCTGTAATAGTTTTTCCTTTTAATGTTCTTAAAGCAGAGTTCTTGAAAACCCATTCTGCGCTAAACATAGCTTTTGTCTGCCTATCATAAACATTCTTAATCAATATATCAAAACTAACCATAAAATTTTTACTTATTGTCTTTTCATATCTTAAGAAATCTCCAGAGTATGGGCCAAAATCTGTGTCTTTTGCTCTTTCATAACTTAATTTGGTCAGCTCTTTTGTTATTTCTACAGTTTCAGTCTTGTTTTCTGTAACTATATCACAATCCACAGAAAATCTAGGCAGAGTATAAGCATTGACTGCATATCCGCCTATTACTATAAATTTTTGATTCTTTATTTTCCTAAGAGCTTTAAAAACTTCATTTTCCCTAAGCTGAAACAGTTCCATATTTCTTCCTCATGTAATTGTAAGCGTATGAGTACATTTCATTTGACTTTGCAGTTTTCAATACCTCATTTAATTGCTCAACTTTTAATCCATCTTTGTCAACAGATTTAATATCATTGATTGGGATTAAAATGACATACTCTCCAATTGTTGAGCCTTTTTTTATATAATTTGGTATGTTTATTTTATTGAAGAAACTTTTCCAGTATTTTAAGTCTTTTCTCAAGACCTTGATGAAGTAGGGAGATTTCTCCACACCCCTTTGAATGTATGAGTAGTCAGACCATATCTCTACTGCCGATAAATTTGTAAATGCATAGGGTTTTGTTGCTTCTTGGATTGATTGGGGTACTTTGAATTCCAATAATCCTTTGATTGCTTTTTCCGGCTGTGCGCATTTGTAATAGCCTCGTGATGCTTTTGTAATCCAGCCAGCCCTTAACAATACAGAGAATATCTTCTTTTTCATACTGCTGCTTACAATCCAATCCAACTGGGATTGCTGAAACGGTTCTTTTGAGCCATGCTTTGCATAGAATAAAGCATAGGCCCTCAAGCAGTATTGCGGTATTTCATAAGTCATAGTTACCTATTAGGTAACTACTTATTTAAATACTTTTTGGTATTTCATTGCAATTATTTCTTTTTTAACAATTTCTTCAATTTAGCGGGAAGGTTGGTCATCTTTCCATTTTT
>CAYHTH010000187.1:0-1653 GCA_964359525.1 uncultured Methanosarcinales archaeon
TTTTCCCAATATTCTTACTTTTTGAGTAGTTGGCTTGTCTTTGTCCAAGAAAATCCCATCTGTGTTAATATCTTTTTTCTTCAGCTCCTCGAGAAGAATTTTTCTTGCTTCATCATTTCCGGTTATTCCAACCATTAAAGCATCGCCGCTTAAGGCTGAAATGTTGTTTGCTACGTTTGCAGCACCGCCTGCCTCAAAAGTTTCCCTTAAAACGTTTACAACCTGCACCGGAGCTTCCGGAGAAATTCTTGAAACATCACCCCAAATATATTTGTCGAGCATTATATCCCCTATTACTAGAATTTTCTTTCCTTTGAAATTATCCAGTATTCTCAATAATTTATTTTTCATTTAATTTCACCTTTTGAATTTGATTTTTTGTTTTTCTAATTTTTTTAATTGAATTTTGTTTCAGTTTGTGAATAAAATTTTTCTTGATGCATTCCGTATTAATTATTTTTATTTCATCTTGTCAACTATTAATCTATGCAATGTTGGGATTGTTTTTTCATGCTTTTCAATTATAGTAAAGCCAGTTCCGCCTAACGATGTCGGCCTTGTGACAACATTTTCCCTCGGCCTGTAATGGTTGTTCATGTCAAAGTTTGCAGCTGTTATATTCTTGACTTTAAAGCCCAGATTTCTTGCAACTGTCAAGGCTTTCAAAAAAACTTCTGGCAGAATGACTGCGCTGCCAATATTTAATATAACTCCTTCTTCCAGTTTGCTTACGCTTTCTGCAAAAATCTTGAAATCCTTATAAGAAGTTTTTCCTATTGCCGCACCATCACAGCTTGGATGCTGGTGAATTATATCTGTGCCGATGGCAACATGAACTGTTACCGGGATGTTTAATTTATACGCATTGTATAGAATGCTGTACTCTTTATTTTTTAAATTCAGGTCATTGATTTTTTTACCAATTGAATACCCATAACCTAAATTATTTTTTGCGCCTTTTTTTATTGCATCATTAAGAATCCTTCCGGTTTCTTCTATCATTCCGAAAGTGCCGTCTTCAATTGTTTTTTCAACATATTCAGATGTTTCTCCAATCAAAGCCAGCTCAAAATCGTGAATCGGGCCAGCGCCGTTCATTGCAATATGCTTTATAATCCCTTTTTTCATCAAATCAATTATCAGCAAGCTCATTCCAACTTTAATCACATGAGCCCCCATCATCACAATTATTTGCTTGTTCCTTACAGAAGCATTGATTGTCCTGTACACTAAATCGTTTAATTCAATAGAGTCCATCATAACTTTAGAATTCTCCGGCTTAATCAAATCGCTTAACTTGACTTTATTCTTCCTCTGCTTTATGGGGATTGTTTTTATTTTGCTGAAGTCTAACATTTTAATCACTTGAATATTTTATTCTCCAGTTAATTTCCTTGCAGGACGCAGCTTTACATTATCATCATCATCCGTTGTTGATATTTCCATAACGGTGCTCCTGGGAACCAATGATTTAAATGAATGAACAATTCCGGGTTTCAACCTGAATTTATCCCCTTTATTCAAAACAATTATTTGAGTAGGAGCATCTAATACATTTGCGTAGGTAAGTGAAACTTTTCCTTCAAGAATTACAAATGTCTCATCTTTGCGTTCATGATAATGCCAACTTGATTCAAATCCTTTATGCAAAAT
>CAYHTH010000188.1:0-1643 GCA_964359525.1 uncultured Methanosarcinales archaeon
TACGGTTATAGAAATGTTAAGGAAGAATTAAGATGTTTCTGAGTGAGCCATCAAGAACAAACATAGGGGAACATTTCGTTTAGAATTGATATGGATGTTATTTCATCTTTAGTATATTTTATTTTACTTCTTTTTTAAATAAATCTAATAACATAAAATGTCCGCCAGTGTATATTAAACCACAACCAATTGCATAAACTATAAACCATAGGATTAACATCTTGTAATTTTGGGAAATAAATGCTTTTACAATTTCAACCAGAACTACTACCGTTAATCCGCCCGCAATTCCAGCAACAAAACTAATTGTATATTCTTTGAAGATTTTATATTCTCTTAACAGTTTAGGTTGTGGTTTTTTCATTTTATTGTTCTTTAGTTATTTATTATCTTTTTCTTTAAATATTATTCTATTTTAATGTTTTTCTTGGTTTTATTCATAGTAGAAATGCTCCCCCTATCTACGTTTAGCCCAAAAGAATTATCGCTTTTAACCCCAACTAAACGAAATAAAACTTCCTTAAATTAATAGAAAAATAAATTTAATATCCAAATCAATAACTAATCTTCTTTCAAAGAAACTTACCAAGCTCTACATTAACTTTCCTGATTCTTTTGGTTTTGCTGGCGCCTTTCCTAGCCTCTTCCTGCTCAGCCATGGAATCCAAAAACATTCTTCTTGTCCTTTTGTTCAAAATATTGTGCTCAATCATCTCAGCCAGCTCGTTTGGCTTTAAATTGGAATTCTTCAGGACCATCCCAAGCCTCTCCGTGCTGGTCTTTTTGAACTCTTTCACAATATCATCATTGTCCAGGATGCTTGACAAAAACTCCTTTCTTGAGTTTGATGTGAACGCATCGTTCACTAGCAGCTTGGCAAGCTTGTTCGGCTCGCTCAAAAGCAAAAATTTTGCAAGCTGCAGCGTCCTTATTATGTCATTCTTGTAATACTGCGTGTCAAGCTTCTCCAAAACATCATAAAGAATATCTTCAAATTGTATGACCTCAACTCCTTTTTCATTGAAGTTCCTGATTATCTCGCTTTTCCTTGATTTTGCCACAGCTCCAAGAATTATTATTTTCTTAATTTTGTTTTGAATTATCGAGAATTGTTTGGTAAATTTATTTACAGAATCCTGGACGGATTTATCATCAAATTTCTCGTGGACAATCTTTCCGACCGATTTTTCAAGGTTGGTTGTCTCGGCAATATTGTTTGTTATGGAACAGCTTATTTCTATGTGGAGGGTTTCATTTACCTGCCCATTATCAAACTTAAGTGCCAGAATCCCGCAGTCGCGGTTATTGTTGGTTCTTATATTATTCACAGTAAAGAGACCTTTCTTATTGTACCAGAAATTAACTATCTCCTTTTCAGCACTCATAACCAACCTCCCCCTGAATGAGTGTTATGCCTCTCTTTATTTATAAGGTTTTTGGTTTAGATTTAATATTTTAAATTAATAAACTTAAATTTCACAAATCCATTAAATTTAATCCAATTCTTTCGTCATACTTTCTATTAATTTCTGAATTCAGCTGAACAACAACAATTTCTGCAGTTGCTCCCACAACGCCTTCTTTCAAGTGGCCTGCAATTGATTCCATTTCAACATCACTTAATGTAATGTGGCAGTGCAAAT
>CAYHTH010000189.1:0-1631 GCA_964359525.1 uncultured Methanosarcinales archaeon
AGGAGTATCTTGGAAGCCAAACCGATGGGTTCAGCAGAATTGTTCATGATTATTCCGATGAAAGGAAAGGGTTTGTTATTTGGAAAGATTTGATGGAAGAAAGATTGGCATAAATCAAAATCTAATTTTTTCTGTTTTAATCTTACCACACTACTACAAATACTACAACTACTACTGTCATGTCATGTATAATATGACGTAATATAAATTTTATATCTTTGCCGGAAAAAACTATGGCAAAGTATAAAATTACCTTAACAAAGACCGAACACACGGAATTGGAAGCTATTCTCAGCAAAGGATACCATACCTCACAGCAATTTAAAAATGCTTGCATTCTTTTAAATGTTGATGAAGGAAAATACTCCAAAGAGTCCAGTGTTAATCGTGAAATATGTAAAGTATTAAAGATTGGTATGAGAACAATAGACAGGGTAAAAAAGAAATTTGTAGAAGAAGGATTCTATGCTTTACTTGAAAGAAAATCACCGGATAGAGATTATGAAAGAAAAGCAGATGGTGATGTAGAAGCAAAATTAATTGCTTTAAGTTGTAGTAAAGCACCGGCAGGTTTCGCACGATGGTCTTTGCGATTATTGGCTGATAAAATAGCTGAATTGGGTTATGTTGAGAGTTTATCTTATGAAACAGTTCGCAGGGTTTTAAAAAAAACATCCTTAAACCGTGGAAAGTAAAAGGATGGGTAATTCCTGAAAAGCAAAATGCTGAATTTGTGGCTCATATGGAACAGGTATTGGATATATATAAAAGACCATATTCAAAAGAAAATCCGTTAATCTGCATGGATGAATCGCCAAAGCAATTGATAAAGGAAACCAGAATACCAATTCCAATGAAACCTGGGGCGGAAAGAAAAGAAGATTACGAATATGAAAGATGTGGGGTGTGTAATATATTTATAGCCAATGAACCTTTGAAAGGAAAAAGGTTCATAAAGATCACGGAATTTAAAACCAAGAAAGACTGGGCTGAGTTTATCAAAGAGATAGCGGATTTACATTATTCAAATGCAAAGAAAATTACACTCGTAATGGATAATTATGGCACTCATACTCCGGGTGCATTATATGAAGTTTATGCACCACGGGAAGCAAAAAGAATTTTGGATAAATTTGAATTTGTATTTACCCCGAAACATGGAAGCTGGCTGAATATGGCTGAGATTGAGCTTAACGTCTTAATGGGACAATGCCTAAGCAGAAGAATTGATAATATGAATGAAATAAAAAAAGAGGTACATGCCTGGCAAAATCACAGGAATAACAAGGACTGTAAAATTGAATGGAGATTTACTTCGAAAGATGCCAGAATTAAACTCAAAAAACTATATCCGTCAATTCACGCGTGACATGACACTACTAATAAACTGTCAAAGTTCGCTTTTCCAACATTCAGCGTTTGTGCCGTAATGCTCCCGTTCACCCTCGCATCCCCTATCACATCTAATGCCACAGGAGAAGAGGGCTGCGGCGGAGTAGGAGAAGGAATCGGAGGAGGGGGAGGTGCCTGTCCACCACCTCCTCCTCCCACCACAACAGTTGCTGCATTAAGTTTGATGGTGTCTGCCGCCGAAGTGATTGCCACCGGCCCGGCCGCCTGCACCTGCACCG
>CAYHTH010000190.1:0-1583 GCA_964359525.1 uncultured Methanosarcinales archaeon
TCTTTTTTAACAATTTCTTCAATTTAGCGGGAAGGTTGGTCATCTTTCCATTTTTAGTCATTGTGGGCTGAATCCTATGCCAAATTGCGCCACATAGATTGCATCCAAATGTATTTGGGTCTGCAGTAATCTCTAATTCTGGCTCTTCGCATTCAGGGTATGTCCTAGTAGGGCCAAGAAAAATCTTATTAAAGTTTGATGTTTTTAATGTTGGCATAACCCTACAATTTGCAATAATCATTATTTATTTAATAATCAAAGCTGTTGCCATCTGTCAAAAACACTTGTGTTTTTGAGCATCATCAGAAATCACTTGATTTATGCTTGAAACCAATATTTGCTGTGATTGGCGATTTCTGAGATTTCCGGTTCCGATGAAGGAGATTTTTAATTTAGTCATTCTAACCCAATCAATTTATTCCTATAAAACCTAATTTCTTCTTGGCTCAAACTCAACACCAAATCATTGAACTCAGAAACAAAAATTTTGGCCTCTTTTAGCATCTGTTCAACCTCTTTTTCTTTCCCAACTTTCATGTAATATTGTGCATCAATTCTTCTATCTTTGTGCATATTTATGATTCTTGTTTTGTTTTCTCCTAATAGGCTCGTTATTGCCAGGATTGAACAAAAATGATTTTCGCATTTTACCCCGATTCTTTGAAGAAAAGAATAAAGGGTATAATATTCCGCATAATAAATAACTACTGTAGCCCATAACAGATCATTATCGTTGAAATTTTTTTCTGCCCTTTCCAATGATGATTTTGCTTCTTCAAGATAAGATTTTGCAAGCCTCTCGTTTGGCTCTGTTACCCTTAAGCCGTCTTTCAGCCTGAAGCACCACTTAAGTTTGTCTTTTTCCATAGTAATTCCACATAGCGTTTACATAAGATGAGTGATCATTTAGTATAATATGGTTTTCTTCTATCTCCTTTATTAAATTTTCTTGTTTTTCCATAGATTGCAGGAAATCAGACTCAGATAATTCAATTTTATGAATTTTATATGCTAACAGATGAAAAGGCAGCTTTTGTTTCTCTTTTGAAATTATTAGCAAATCCAAATCAGAGTCTTTTCCAGCTTTGAATTTGGCAAAACTGCCAAAGACTATCAAGGGCGTGTTTGTTTTGATTTCATTTATAAATATTTTAAACAGAGGATATTTTTCTATGAATGACTGGGTTTTATTTATCTCTGCCTGCAATAAGCAAAATTTAGTTTGTATATTATCTAGATTTAATCTGAAATACTTATTCTTGCCGCTTATGGTGCTTTTCAGTATGTTTCCTTCTTCAAGGTGAAGTATTTTTGTTTGGGTTGTCTTTAATGGTATTCCAGTTAATCTGCTTATCTCCCTCAGATAAAACTGCCTATTATAGCCGCCCAGAAATAATCTTAGTATATCTAAATCTTCGTTTCTTTTTTGATACATATGTATCTAATAAGAAACAATTAGTATAAATAGTTTTTGGTTTTTGCCTATCCGATTATTTACTTAGCTAAACTGTTTTTGCAAATAGAGCCAATCAAAGCTGTTGCCATTTTGCCGGTTCCGATGAAAGAGATTGTTGGGTTCATTT
>CAYHTH010000191.1:0-1583 GCA_964359525.1 uncultured Methanosarcinales archaeon
TCTTTTGTCAAAAACTCTGAAAATTTTCTTGAAAGAAATCTTATGCGCATAGGGATTGGATTATCGCTGATACCTCTAGTTGGGCTAATACTAAATATGCTTCACGTTCCAATTGACTGGAAAATTATTTTGGGATTGAGCCTGATTTACCCGCTTTATTATGTAATAAGATTTAGACCAAAACCAAAGTTTGAGTTTAAAACCACCAAAACTGACATAAGCATTCTGATAATGCTTTTGATTTTTTTTGCCACTCTTTACATGTATGTTTCAGGGGCATTCAGCTACCCTTATCTTGAAGATGATGACTCATGGAGCCACGCCATTGGCGCAAAATATGTTTCTGTGGAAAAAAGCGTTTTCACGCGGCAAAGACTATTTCACTATATTGACCCTTATCCTCCTTCTTATGATATGCTGATGGGATTATTGCACCAGACAAATGATTCGCTTTACTTTACATTGAAGTTTTTCAATGCTTTAATCATTTCATTATCAATAATTTTCTTTTACTTTTTTGTCAAGGAATTTACCGGCAGCAGGAATAAATCCCTGTTTGCAACTTTTGCTCTTGCTTCTGTGCCTGCATTCATGTCACATTTTATCTGGGCAATTTCGTTGGCTGTGCCTTTGTATTTTGTTTGCTTCTACACTCTTGAAAGAATAAAGCACGATAATAAATGGTGGATTGTCGCTGGCTTGAGCATGGCAACAGCATTTACTGTAACTCCGACTCATTCAACTTATTTTGGATTGATGCTGATTTTATATGTTGTTTCTAAAATGATTGTGGAAAGAAAAATTTTGTTTTATCATATCGGAGCAGGAATGCTCGGAGCTTCTTTATCGTTTTTATTGTGGTGGCTGCCCATGCTTATAAAGCACGGAGTTATAGGATTATTGAATGGAATAGGATTTAGCACGCAGATTCTTACAGAAGTAGGAAGCGCAGCGGCATTCAGGGGAACGGGCGACAGGGTCTATAAATTTGCGGATTTTTTTGTTGCCCAGAAGCAGAATATGGTTAACAATCCGGTAGGGGTAGGTATTGTTTTGTTTATTTTAACCATTCTCTCAATAGCTTTTATTTATTACATGTTTTTTAACTTATCAAAACAATTAAAAGAACATTCAAAAGCAAAATATTGTGCTTTAATTGGATTTGAATCTATATCTATCCTTCTTTTTGTTATCGGAATGATACTTTTTATAAGTTCCAACAGCTATGATTTAACCAATTCTCAGCAAATTGAGCAATTGACAGCGCATATGAAAATAACCCTGCCTTATTTGTTCTTGTCATTATTAATACTGATATGCATCGGGTTTTATATTTCAAATAAGATGCCGGAAAACAGCAGGTGGGTTGTAATCGCTTCGATATGGTTCTTGTTTACTTTTTACGCAGTCAATGCTTCGATTTACCCTTACAAGCTCTCGGCATTCAGGACTTGGATGCTTTTTGCAATTCCTTTATGCATGCTGGCAGCAGAAGCAGCATTTAATTTAATGAGTCTCGCAAAGCAGCTTGTAGGAAATATTGGGAAATATACAATTCTCCTGCTTTTAATAGCCGGAATTTT
>CAYHTH010000192.1:0-1566 GCA_964359525.1 uncultured Methanosarcinales archaeon
CTCTTTTATATCTGTTTCGGTTTTCCACGATTCTTTTATTTTATTTAAATATTTTTTCAATTCTTCCTTAATTGGCTTCCACTCGGAAAAAAAGCCGCTGATAAATTCAGCCTCATCTTTTTCGCTGTTAACCAAGGACAGTTCAGCCGAGCGCCTGTTTAAAATCATTAACTTCCTGTAAAGCTCGTAAATTTTCTTCTTTTCATAATCATCAAAGAACCTGGATTCATGTATGGCCGAGATATCAGCAGCGTCGGGCTGGAGCAGCCCTTCCAAAATTGATGTAAAAAAATCCAGTTTCTCGGCAATTCTTCTGATTATAGATTTAATAAGAAAATCAGTTTCATCCAAATCGCTGAGCTCAAATTCATAATTTATCTCCTTAAATTCAGGAAGCTTATATTTTTTCCTGAGTTCGTTGTATTGTTTTTCTGTTTCGTTTGTCATTTTTTGATTATTATAATGTCGGACACAAATAATTGATTGAATAGAGAAAATCCAAAGGATTTTCTAAGTTACTCATATAATTCGTAACAATAGTTGTGTCCGCCGAATATGTCGGAAATCACAAAGTTTAATAATGGTTGTTTTGATTTCCGAGCATGCTCAAAAATTCCATTATGCATTCGTAACTTGGAATTTTTGACATAGTGTTGGAGCAATATTGCCTAATCATTTACTTCCAACACTATAAAAAGCCCCCGGCCGGATGTGCGCCGGCGACCTTCTGATTACAAGTCAGACGCAATAGCTACTATGCTACGGAGGCATAAGGAGTATCCTTAGAATTAAAACTTTATTTAAATAGCTTTTGAATATTGCAAGCCAGTTTATTGAGAATTTTGAAATATCATCAGATTGTCAAAATTCTCTAAGAGAACTTTGAATGAAAATTGAAAAGTAATAGATTATTCAAAGTTCTCTATTCCTCATACCCGACCTGCCTTGCAAAGAACGGCTCAGGAACTGCCGTATAATTTCTTAACTGCAAATACTGCTTGACTTTCGCGTGAATCCTGTTGGCATCACGCCATAATTCTTTCTCCCGCTTGTCAATCTCTCCAACTATTATTCTGGCTTCGTAAATGTGCTTAAAGTGCTTCAAAAGCCAGTGATTAGCCCAGATATGATTAAAATCTTTTTCTATTCTTGGCCTGAAAAACATTTCTATCTCACAGTTCTGCGCAGTCATCTTCTTGCCCTGCTGCACTATCTCAACATTTTGCAGGTAAACAATATGCGCATCTATGTCAAGATGATTTCTGAAATAAGTGTTATACTTTCCTTCCGGATATTTCCAGAGCCTCCACCAAAACCAAAGCTCTTTGCCGCCCCTATGGATTCCTTTCTGGTAAACATTTTCAGAATATAAAATTTCAACATCATCGCCGTCTTTGCTTCCGTCAGCGCCAAACCATCCTTCTTCCAGCATAGTTTCGTGAAGCATAATGTACAGATTTCTTAATGAAAATACATCCTTATACTTGACTTTGATTTCAGGAAGCTGTAAGATGTCTCCGGCCATAAAGTTCTAACTGAAAATTATGTTTATAAAGCTTTCTGTTT
>CAYHTH010000193.1:0-1542 GCA_964359525.1 uncultured Methanosarcinales archaeon
CAAAATCCTTGATATCTGCAAGATGGGTTGCAGCTTCCGTCATTATAACCTGAACATTAGCTCCACTCTTTCTTAATTCTTTTATCAAATTAATAGCCTTATAGCATGCAATTCCTCCTGTAACCCCCACAACTATTGTTTTGCCGTTTAAATCTGATTTTTTCATATACGCCTAAAGAAGAAATATTGGTTTATAAAAGTTGTTAATATTCCCTAAGCGCCCATAATAGTCACAACAAGCATTGAAAGCGATGCGATGATTACAAGAGCGCAGCCTGTCCACGTTACTATATTAACCCATCTTTTATTCACATACTCACCCATCAGCTTTCTGTCATTAATCAGTTTAAGGATTATTATAAGCAAAACCGGAAGTATTATCCCATTTATGAATTGCGCAAGAAGTATTAAATAAATTAAATTTATGCCGGGCATTAATGTGATTCCCGCTGATATTATAATCATAAAGAGCATTATTATGTAGAAATTCTTGGCATTGCCGAATTTTTTATTCACTCCGGACTCCCACCCAAAAGCCTCGCATAAATAGTACGATGTAGATAATGGAAGAATGAACGCGCCGAACAATGCAGCAATAAAGAATCCTCCTCCAAAAAGATACATCGCGTAGGGGCCAGCCAACGGCTCAAGGGCCTTGGCTGCATCAATCGCATCATTTATCCTTATCCCATTTGAAAACAGCACGGCAGCGCAGGTTATGATTATAAAGAATGAAATTATATTTGTAAAGGAAGATCCGATTATGACATCCCACTTGCTGTACTTGTATTCAGCCTTTCTTATTCCCTTTTCTACTATTGATGATTGCAGATAGAACTGCATCCATGGAGTTATTGTCGTTCCTACCAGTGCTATAAGCAAAAAAATAAAATATTTGTTGAATTGTACTGTAGGGACTATTGCGCTCTTAAAAACCGCTCCCCAGTCTGGCTTTGCCATAAACCCAGAGATGATATATGCAAAATAAAACAAGACGAGAACAAGAAATATTTTTTCCAGTTTTTTATAGTCCAATTTTAATATCAAAAGCCATATCCCAATGGCAGTCGCTGGTATCAAAATAAACCTGCTTATTCCGAACAACTCTCCTGCAGCAGCGATGCCTGCAAATTCAGAGACCGTCACGGATAAATTTGCAATCAGCAATCCAATCATGATGAAAAAGGTGGTCTTTACTCTAAAATTCTCCCTTATCAAGTCAGAAAGCCCTTTTCCAGTTACAGCTCCAAGCCTTGCGACCATCTCCTGGACAATTATTAGGAGAATTGTAATTGGTATCAATGTCCACAACATTGTTAAGCCAAAATTGGCTCCTGCGACCGAGTAAGTCGCTATCCCCCCTGCATCGTTATCCGCAATTGCTGCAATGACACCCGGCCCTATGATGCCAAGTATGAACAAAATATGCTTCCAATCAAACTTTCTTGGAGTTTCCATTTTGCCTTGCTTTTATTTTCAATGGAATGAATTTTTCTCTCCTCAATCTTTTTGGTATATACCCTTCCAATACATCGTCTGCCT
>CAYHTH010000194.1:0-1529 GCA_964359525.1 uncultured Methanosarcinales archaeon
GGATATTTCTGAAATATCGCAAATTGCGTCAATTATGGTAAATCACGCAATTTGCGGGATTGAAAATTGTGGGAATATGGACTATAAATAGCGCAATTTTCAATAATTACTAATTGGACATAAAAATCAGCGAGGGAACTATAAAATGATTTCAGGAATACACTTACAGCCGGACATGAAGAAAGCATTTGAAGAGATGGGATACTCTGAGATGACTGAAATACAGCAGAAGGCAATCCCTTTAATCCAGCAGGGCAAAGATGTTATTGGACAGTCACAGACGGGTTCCGGAAAAACAGCGGCTTTTGGGTTTCCAATTCTTGAAAAGATAAGCCATAATGCAGGATTGCAGGTTCTGATTCTTGTTCCTACAAGAGAACTGTGCGAGCAGGTTTCAACGGAGCTAAAAAAATTTGCAAAGCACAAAAGAATGAATATACATGCCATTTATGGCGGCGTCTCTATCAATCCGCAATTCGGCATGATAAGGCAGGCTGACATAGTTGTCGGAACACCAGGAAGGATACTTGACCATCTGGAAAGGGGCACAATTAATTTCAACAAAGTGAAAATTCTTGTTCTTGACGAAGCTGACAAGATGTTTGAAATGGGATTTATTGATGATGTGAGAAGAATAATCTCCCAGACTCCAAGGGAAAGGCAGACATTGCTTTTCAGCGCAACTATATCTCATCAGGTTCACGATGTAGTCAAAAACTACATGAAGAACCCTGAAAAAATCAAGACCCAGGCTTATGTCGAAGAAAGCAAGATGGAGCAGTTTTTCTATTCAGTGCCTTCACGGGATAAATTTTCATTACTGGCACATATACTAAAGCATGAGGCGCAGGGAATTACAATAATATTCTGCGCGACAAGAAATCGTGTTGACGTTATCAGCAAAAACCTTTACAAGCAGGGAATACAGGCGCTCAGCCTGCACGGCGGATTAAGCCAGAACAGAAGGAAGCAGTCAATTGATGCTTTCCATCGCGGGGAAGTCAGCGTGCTTGTTGCAAGCGATGTTGCAGCCAGAGGGCTTGATATAAAAAATGTCAGCCACGTCATAAATTATGATTCTCCAAAAACATCAAAAGAGTATATTCACAGGATTGGAAGGACTGCAAGGGCAGGAAGCGAGGGAAAAGTTATCTCATTGATTGCAGAGCAGGACCATGAAAATTTCAGGAATGTGCTTTCAGACAGGTCAATTGTGGTTAAGCAGGTTCAGCTTCCGGATTTTGAGAAAATTTCATTCGTAGCAGCGGTCAGAGAACATGGCAGAGGCGGCGGATTTCACGGAAGGCCAAGTTACAGGAGAGGCTATGGCTCTCAATCAGGAAGAGGCAGTTACGGCCACGGGCATCGGGAAAGCAGAAGCCATTCTTCTGATGGCGGGGGAAGCAGTGAGAGAAGCAGCCACGGAAGCTCTTACCAAGGGAATAGGCCGCGTAGCTCATCTTCAAGACCGCATGAAAGAAGGTTTAGATAAATTAATTTTAATTTTGTAATTTATTTTATTTCTAAGA
>CAYHTH010000195.1:0-1517 GCA_964359525.1 uncultured Methanosarcinales archaeon
AATGAAAAAACTCATCGCTCAGGGAGCAGAGGCAAAATTATTTCTTGAAGAGGATAAAATACTGAAAGAAAGGTTTGCAAAAACTTATAGAATCAGAGAAATAGATAATAAACTGAGGGGTTTTAGGACAAGAAGAGAAGCAAAAGTTTTGCAGAAGCTTAAGTCTATTAATTTTCCGGCACCAAAGTTGATTAAAAGCGACGATAAGGAAAATATATTAATTGAAAAAATTGAAGGAAAATTGGTTAAAGATGTTTTAGAGATTTTAGATTACAAAAAATTATGCAATGAAATTGGAAAAAAAATTGCAATTTTGCACAATAATTTAATTATTCACGGAGATTTGACAACTTCAAACATGATTTATAACAAAGAAATATATTTTATTGACTTTGGATTATCTTTTTTCTCAGAAAAAGCAGAAGACAAAGCGGTTGACTTGCATTTGTTAAAAGAAGCTTTGGAATCAAAGCATTATAAAATCTGGGAAGAATGTTTTAAATCTGTTCTTGAAGCTTACAAGAAAGAAGCAAACAAATCAGGCGAAACACTAAAAAGGCTGGAAGCAGTGGAAAAAAGAGGAAGATACCGTGCAAAACATGGAAGTTAAAGCAGTTTTGTTTGATATGGACGGAGTTCTGATTGACTCGATTGATGCATGGTATTTTGTAATAAATGATACCCTAAAACATTTTGGTTTAGAGCCAATTTCCAGGGCAAAATTTGAAAAGAGATTTGGGGCTTCAATTGAAAATGATGTCAAGACGCTGTATATAGGAAAATCCATTAGGGAAGTGGAAAAGATTTATAATTTGGAATTCAGGAAAAGAAAACAGCATGTGAAACTTTTCCCGCAATCCAAGCTGGTGCTGGAAAACTTAAGACATAAAAAATTAAAAATCGGGCTTTTGACAAATTCAACAGACAAGATTACATTTTCAATATTAAACCATTTTAAATTAAAAAAATATTTTGATGTTATTTTAACAATGAATGATGTAAAGCGCCGAAAGCCAGCTCCAGACATGGTTCTTAAGGCCTGCAGGAAATTAAAAGTCAAGCCAAAGAATGCAATCTTGATTGGAGACACACAAAATGACATGCTTGCAGGAAAAAAGGCTGGATGCGTTACGGTTGGGTACAAAGTTGATGGAGATTGCAGGATTGAGGAATTGAAAGAAGTTTTAAAATTTATGTCTAATAAGTAGTAACAGAAACATTTATATATTAGTTATGATTTCTAAAGTTTATGAAACGAGTTGGTTATATTCATTGCGAGTAAACTTTGTTTTGATTTGATTAGTTCCAACTTTAAAAATTCTAAAAACTTGAGACGACTGGGTAGTGTTATTTCTATGCATAATCGTTGCTAGTTCTTGCATTTTTTAGTTAAATTTTTTTAACTTTTTGGCTGCGGTAGTTTAACGGCAGAATAGACGACTGTGGCTCGTCTGGTGTGAGTTCAATTCTCGCCCGCGGCCCTTATAATAAGACAATTTGGAGGAAAATAAAATGAA
>CAYHTH010000196.1:0-1511 GCA_964359525.1 uncultured Methanosarcinales archaeon
TCTTCTGAAGGAATTTTTTGTATAACCGGCTCGAAAAATCCTTCGACAATCAATTTTTCTGCTTCAGCTCTTGACAATCCGCGAGTCATCAAATAAAACAAATGCTCTTCGTCAATCTGGCCGATTGTCACCCCATGAGATGCTTTGACATCATTCGCATCAATCTTCAGGCTTGGAATTGAGTTTGCCAAAGTCTTGTCGCCCAATTTTAAAATGTGATTTGCAAGATAAGAATTTGTTTTCTGGCCTTCTTTTGATATTTTAATTAATCCGCGATAAACTGATGAGGATTCATCTTTCAGAATTCCGTCAACCAAAATATCGTTTGTCGTGTTTTCAGCATTATGATAAGCATTCGTTGTAAAATCAATGTGCTCTTTTCCTTTGCCTAAAAATATCCCGATGTTGCTGCAGTTTGAGCCCTGCCCGTTAAAGTTTGTGTCAATTCTTATCCTGTTTAATTTTCCGCCAAAACAGCCCGAAATCCAGTTTATTGCAGCATTTCTATCTGCCGTCCCTATAATGTTTGTAAGATTATATACATTGTTTGTCCAATTATTTATATGATAAAAATTTATTTTTGAATTGGTGTTTGCAAAAACCTCAGTAACGCACACATTTAATTGCTCTCCTGCTGTTTCTTTGTTTGTATACTGTTCTATGAAATCCAGTTGAGTATTTGATTCAGCAACAACCAGATTATGCAGAATGCTGTTCGTCCCTTCCATATCAAAATTAACCCTTATCGGTTCTGTTAATTCAACATTTTTTGGGACATACAGGAAAATTCCGCTGCTGAAATGTGCTGCGGTCAGGGCAGCAAATTTATCTTTATCAGGTTTGCATGACTTAAAAAAATAATTCAATGCTGCGGGATATTTTTCAAGTGCTGAGTTAATGTCAGTCAGGATAACTCCGTGATTTTTCAAATTCTCGCTTAATTCGGTTGCTGATATTTTTACAGCTGATTCAAATGGCGCAAAATTTTCCAATTTTAATTTTTCAATCTCAGTATATCTCCAGTCTTCTCCCTTTTCATTAGGCATCGGAATAGAATTGAACGCTTCCAAAGCATCTTCTTTTCTGCTTTTGGCAGAATCACTATTTTTTTGCAGTAATTCCTTCATAGGATTTTTCATGATTAGATCCTCATGTTTAGCAACAGTATTAACCATCTAATTTACCCCCAAAAATTAACCTACAGAGCCTTCCATGTTCATTGCAATCAATCTGTTCAGTTCTATAGCATACTCTAAAGGCAATTCTTTTGTGAAAGGCTCCATGAAACCGGAAACTACCATTGTCAGTGCCTGGTCCTCGCTTAAGCCGCGGCTCATCAAATAGAATAATTGCTCCTCGCCGACTTTTCCGACAGTTGCCTCATGCTCGATGTTGACATTCTTTTCATTGATTTCCATGTAAGGAACTGTGTCAGAAGCTGATTTGTCATCCAAAATCAAAGCGTCGCAGGTCACATGAGATTTTACACCGTGGCAGCCTTCTGCAACTTT
>CAYHTH010000197.1:0-1504 GCA_964359525.1 uncultured Methanosarcinales archaeon
TTATTTTTAATTATCTTAAAAGTAGAGAATTGGTATATTATGAGTCTATATAAATTTATCTTTTTTTGAGAATTTCATGCCCGCCAAACTCATTTCTCAAAGCAGCGATAACTTTTCCTGCGAATCTTGGGTTTGACTGGGATTTTTTTCTTTCTTCCAATGCTAATTTGATTGTGCTGACATCAACTCCAAATTCTGAAGCAGTTTCAACTGCCCACTGCCCGGTTTCTCCGCCGCCTACAATTCCTTCAATTTTATCAAGCTTGGAATCTTTCCTAAATGCAGCCTCCGCCAGTTCAACAAGATAAGAGCGTATAATGGAACCATTCTTCCATGTTCTGGAAATTTTCTCGAAATCAAGATTTTTGTAAGGGCCCTTGAATAACAGCTCAAACCCTTCACCATAAGCCTGCAGTAAAGAATATTCAATTCCGTTATGCACCATCTTCACAAAATGCCCTGCACCGCTTGGACCAACATATGCATAGCCGCCTTTAACTGAGATTGCCTTGCACAATGGCTCAATTTTCCTGAATATTTTTTCATCTCCTCCGACAGTTAAACATGCTCCGTTTCTTGCTCCTGATAACCCTCCGCTTGTTCCGATGTCAAGGAAATTGATTTTTTTATTTTTTAAGTAATTGTATCTTCTGACAGAATCCTTGTAGAAAGAATTGCCGCCGTCAATTACAATATCGCCTTTGCTCAAGTAAGGCAATAATTGCTCAATCACCAAATCAACAGGTTTTCCTGCAGTAACCATTATCCAGATTATTTTTTGTTTTGGCAGTTTCTTCATCAATTCTTCTATAGAAAAAGCCACTTCAATTTTCTTCTTTTTAATCTCTTTAATCGGCTCAGGGCTTTTGTTGTATGCAACAGCTTTTATTTTGTGGTCTTTCAGATTAAGGACAATGTTGAATCCCATTCTTCCCAATCCTATAAAGCCAATCTTCATAAGAAAAAATAATAATTTTGAAATTTAAATATTTATGGTTTTGAATGGGATTGTGGCGGTTCTCCTAATAAATCATCCAAGTTGAAGTTACGCTCACCTTTATTATTCAGTCTCTCGATTGCACTACCCAGTACTGGGTTGGCTCTGTCCACGTCGATTTTAGCATAAATTCTTAATATGGTAAAGTAATATTTCCATAAGTTTAGTGCGTGTTCGGCACGTGCTGCAACTGCCAAGCGTAATACATCATCCTCCAATTCAGTTCTATCATAGGAGGACATCAAGTAATAATGCCTCTCGGAACTAACAATGGCTGCTGCCCCTCTTCCTAGGTAATATGGGTGCTGAAATGCACAATTTATGGGCATTTCTACTGCGTATTTTTTTCTCATAAGTATTCAAAATTAATGGCATTTAAAAACCTTTTGGTTGTTATATCTCAAAAGTAGTAAATTATAATTTAAACCTATTTGTTTTGGTCTTTAACCAGCACAGCCCTGACAGGACTTGCATCACCGTTCTTAATCTTTAAAGGAAAGCCGTGAA